>CAZBNQ010000304.1:0-4348 GCA_964493035.1 uncultured Hyphomicrobiales bacterium
ATTCAATTTACATAATTTTTTAATATTTGTCAAGTATTTTTTTTAATTTTTCAACAAAATTTTTCTTGTAATACTATTATCAAGATATACCAACAACAAATAGATACCATCAGGTAAAGTCTCCATATTTATAACATGATTACCTGAATATTTAATTTCTTCACTTTTTATCATCTTAGCATTAAAATCATACAATTCATATTTCAAAGCATTTTCATATTTGATTTCATATTTATTAGCAATAATGCTCCCAACAATTTGGGAATTATCCTCATCAACACCTAACTGCTTATCCACAAATTTCATCAATAGCGGTCCCAAGCCTATTATAGGTGTATTATTATTTAAATATCTACCAGCCCCAATAAAATAATTTCTAAATATCCCATCAAATTTCAGTAAATATTTATTCCAAGTTTTCCCGCCATCCTTTGTAATTATTAATCTATCTACCATGTTTGTTGCATATCCATTAAGACTATCGGAAAACATCATATTTGAATATGAAAAACCGGGATTAATTTCAGAGAAAGCACTTTTCCAATCCTGTCCTTGGTTTTCAGAATAGTAAATATCTGTCTTGATAGTATCTATTTCATTAATATTTTGTGCTTTATATATAGTTTCTGACTTTATGGCAAAAACTCTGTTTTCATCAATATATGCTCTATTCAAAAGAGAATCGTCGCTTGTTTTAAATCTATAAATTTCTTTCCAAGTTTTTGCAGTATTCTCGGATAAATAATAAACATTATAATTAATACTATTTTTTTTCTTAACTCCCATCATAATTATACTTGAGTCATTTAATATATTAATTCTTGCACATGGATAATCGGGAGCATCATCACCATTAAACACAAATTTTTGCCAATTTTCGCCACCATCATAAGTCACAAAAATATTATTTTGCCCCGAATAAGTAAGTATGCCGAAATTATTTCTACATTGAGCAATTTCAATCGCATTATAAGAACTCTTAGGAATATCCAATTTAATCTTTTTCCAGATTTTTCCTCTATCACTTGTGAAATGAACAATTCCCGAATCGCAAACTGCAAACAATGAATTTTTATTAGACATAAAAATATGTTTAATTAATGGTGTATTATCAGGTCTAATATCTTCTTTAATCAAATCCCAAGTTTTCCCGCCATCACTTGTAATTTTAATTTTTGCAAATTCAAAAGTAAAGAAAAACCCACCCGATAGACTTGCAAAATTCAATGAATCAATACAACTTATACTATGAATAAAAGCATATTCATCAATTTTTCTACTTGTCACAGAATCTAAAACTATCCAATTATTTCCATCAGGATTAATATAGTCAGAGGCAAGAAGAATATTATTCAAGATAAAAAACAAAACAATATATTTCATTGATATGCTCCTTATAATCAAGCCGTTCTAATATTCTAATTTACATCATATCAACAACATATCCAAAATATATTCATAATTTAATCAAATAATTCAATTTTTTGAATTCTCCTATAAATAGCTTATTTTTGTACCGATTATTAATGAAAGGGAAATTTATGGATATAGATTCATTAAAGCAAAAATATAAGAATCGCGATAGATTCGTAAGGGTAATAACAAAAGATGGTCATTTTAGAGCAGTAGCCATTCGCAATAGCGAAACTGCAAAAATAGCACAACAAAAGCATAAGTTGAACCACATTCCTGCGGTATTTTTGGGTCGTGCTCTTGCAGCAGCATCCATGCTTGCTGCATTTCTAAAAGGCGAAGAAAGGATTTCTATTGATCTTAGCGGCAATGGTCCTATCTCTAAAGTATTTGCCGAAGCTCTTCAGCTTGGTGAAGTCAGAGGCTACATCAACACTTCAATCCCTCAAGAAAACATACAAATTGACCGCTTAACTGATGCTCTTGGCGAAGGCAATCTTAAGGTAGTTCGCATTTTATATAATCGCAACGAACCAATACAAGGTATTGTTCCTCTTGCTAATGGCGATATTGCCAGCGATTTAGCAAATTATTTTATCAATTCTGAGCAAATTCCTTCTGCAGTATTGCTGGACTGCGATATAGATAATAACGGATTAATTAGCCATAGTGGCGGAATTATTGTTCAAGCTATGCCCGGTGCTAAAAACGAAGAAATTGAAAAAGTTGTTTATTCACTTGCTAAAATCAAATCAATTTGTGATTTGTATGCAAAAGATATCACTCCCGAAGAATTACTTAGTTTAGCATTACCTTTTGAATTTGATATATTAAAAACTTCGCCTGTCGACTTCTACTGCAGATGCTCAAAAGATTTATTTAAAAACAAATTAATGACTTTGAATATAGACGAGATACAAAGCATGAAAGAAGGCGGCGAAAATGAGCTTACTTGCCATTATTGCAATGAACATTATTATCTGGATGAAAAAGATTTTGAAGAGTTGCTTACTAATATGAAAGCTAAACAAAACTAAAATATTCAAGCCCCACAGTACTTGTGAGAGGATATAAGCATGTGGGGCTTTCGAGTGTGATATTTTTACTAATTGAAATGGGTAAGAATACTCGATTCTTCACTAAATTCTTTAGTATGATTTACCCAATCCATCAAATAGGCATCCCAAATAAGATTACATTTATAATTTGCATCATCTTGCTTCCAATTAATGGTAGTGTGGGATGAATCGCCATACCTATCCCATGGCTTCTTATTGACTACAATATCTGTAGCTGCCATATTAATTAACGACACAATACTCTCACTAAAAATTTGCTTCCATCTTTCAGAATCGCCTTCAATCATAACATCATGAATTGCAAAAACATTACTTGTCCTTGATATTCGCCATGAAAAATTATATATAAGTTTGCAGCCTCCGGGCAGCTTTATCAATCCATGATTTATATCTTCTGCATTGAATGTAGAGCCATTCCTGATGTGTTTTACACCATTAATATTTTTTTCTAAATCCATAATCTTATTATACGTCAACATAGGATTCGATTAAATAATTTGAATTTTTTCAACAATAACTATATTGTTATTAGTAATTTTTAGTAAGTATACCCCTTTTTTCAGATTATACTTTGTTAAGTCTTCTCTCAAGTCAAGTCTGTCACTATCAATTTTTCTATTATAAATATTAATATTATTAGAATTGAAAAGGTTGAAAACATCAATCGATAAAACTCCTGAAACAATACCTCTCAATTTAATATTAATAATATTTTCAATAGGGTTAGGCGAAACCTTAATATTAATATTATGATTAGTTGAATTATTATTTTCTTCTTTTTTATATTCTCGCCGATACAATTTATTATTAGATATAATTGATTTCCCGTCAATATCAGTATAAATAATTGTATTCACTTTATTTGATTTTTTTTGTTCTATAATTTTTTCAAAAAGGCTGTATGGACTTGTTGAATTATCGTGTATAAACTCTTTACCATCAGAATTTATGTATGAAATAACTTGATCAGCTTTGGTTCCGGCATCTTCAAAAAATTCAGAACCATTTAATTGACTTACAACCAATCCGATAAATATCACAAAAAGCTTTTTCATATTTTCCTCACATCAACAGCCATTTTGACAAGGTTTATCATAATTACCTTGCTCTGTACAATTGCCAATTGCCTTTTTTTCAATTTGTTTAATTACAATTTTACCTTCAGGATCTTTGCATACTTCATATTTTTTTTGGCAGCAAGTTTTTCCGCAAGATTGAAATTTACTTACAGCTACTTTAACTTTTCCGTTTTCTTTCCATTCCGGTCCAGCGCCTTGCCATCCTCTTTCGCATACTTTAGATGCAGAATCTACATCAAATGTACATTTAACCCAAACACCGCAGGATGCAGCAAAAGTATTGACAGTAATTCCAGGTGCCGCAATATTGCATGGTGGCACTGGATATTCGGCAGCATGTTTAATCAATAATTTTTCAATTAATATTATATCCACCCATTCTCTAAAGCTTGACATATATTTTTCATTATATTCCAGTTCGTTCATAGATTCACAGTTGCCTGTTCTTATAATATCTTGTATATAAAATTCAAAAGCTCCATTACATACTCTTTTTATATATTTAACTTCAATAACACAGTCCGGAACGCTGGTAACAATAGTTTCTGAACCTTCTTCAAAACCATGGCAACCAGAAGTTGTATCAATCGGACACAACAATGTTTGAGAATAAGAATATGAAATATTAAAAAATATTGTGCATATAGTAATCATCAAAAACGCTGTTAATTTTTTGTTGTAACGGTACATTTAATTATCCAATAAATATTTTTATTATCATTTAAATAAAGTCGACTATAATAAATCCCTTCAGGTATATCATAATATCTAAAACTG
>CAZBNQ010000305.1:0-4346 GCA_964493035.1 uncultured Hyphomicrobiales bacterium
ATAATCAAATAGTAAGCTTTTCCGGCGAATTCACAAGTGCATTTGAGATACTTACTAAATCTTTAAAAGAAAAAGATTATGCTGAAAGAGCCTTAAAAGAAAGCCAGGAAAAATTATCGGCTATCTTTTCATCTGCCAATGTAGGTATTAGCATAACCGACAAAACGGGCAAATATATTATGCTCAATAAATGGTGGTCTAATTATTTGCTTTATTCCTCAGAAGAAATTTTGAATAAAACTTTTTTAGATTTTACGTATGAACCTGATAAAGCCATAAGTTTATGTAATTTTACTAATTTAATTAACAATGAAAATGATTCATATAGGATTGAAAAAAGATTTGTAAGAAAAGATGGGCAAATTGTGTGGGGCGATTTGATGGTTTCGCCTGTTAAAGATTGTTATGGCAATCTTGAATTTGTAGTTGGAATAATTTCTGATATTACTGTAAATAAAGAAAATGAAAAGAAGATTATTTCTTATTCGCAAAAATTAGAATTGATGAATAATGAATTAATTGAATCGAAAGGTCTCATTGAAGCAAATTTAATGCAGAAAAATTCATTAATAAAACAATTGGAATTTGCCAGAAATCAAGCAGAACTAACATTGAAAGAAAAAGATAAGTTTTTCTCAATTATTGCTCACGATTTGAAAGGTCCATTGAGTACTTTCAAAAATGTAACGAGTTTACTTCATGATTCTTATAATGATTTTTCGAACGAAGAAAGAGTAGACTTTTTGGCTTTGATCAAAGAGTCTTCAGCAAATATCTATAATCTATTGGAAAATTTATTGGAATGGACTCATGCTCAAAGAGGTTCGATAAAATTACATCCCAAAATGCTTTCAGCTAAGTCTATTATTGATGAGACAATAAGCTTGCTGATCCAATCAGCAAATAATAAAGATATAAGTATCAAAAACTATGTAGAATCAGATGTGTATATTTATGCAGATTGCAATTTGATAAAAACTGTATTTAGAAATCTAATTTCAAATTCCATAAAATTTACCGGGAAGAGTGGCATGATTGAAATTGGATCAATCTTTTGTTTTGATAAAGCCATAAATCCATTTGATTCTAAAATTCGTTTCTACGTAAAAGATAATGGAATAGGAATGAATAAAGACACGCTCGATGGATTGTTTAGAATTGATTCAACAATTTCAAATTTTGGAACTTCAGGCGAGAAAGGCACAGGATTAGGTTTGATACTATGTAAAGAATTTATTGAATTAAGCGACGGTAGAATTTGGGTAGAAAGTCAGGAAGGAAAAGGTACAGTTTTCAGCTTTACTTTACCTTTAGTCGAAGAAACATAATTAGAAATTTATTTAATATTGATTAAATGAAATTAATATATCTATTTAGCTTGATTAAATAATAATATTAATCTAAATATACAGTCTATTGCTATTAATAGAAAACTGTTTAGTTTTATGGATTCGGGGCAATAGTGGGTTTAGATATTATTCAGTTTGGTGCAATCGAAAACGTAGGTTATATAATTGATGATGCTTTCAGAATAATTGATTCTGAAGGCATTATCATTGAGTGTAGTGCTGCATATTCTCTTTATTTTGGATTAGACAAAGCAAATTTAATAGGCAAGAGAGTTGAAGAATTTGAGAGATTAGAATTTGAATTCGATGAAATTAAGCAAAAAATCAAGTCAATTAAAACTCTAGAATATAATTCAATTAATAAATTCACAAAAGATAATTTTGAAGTAATTGAATTTGAATACAATGGAAATTATAAAGCTAGTGTAAGTAAGTGTAATAATACTATGGTATTTCTAGAATCAATTGGAAAATTTGTCTTGAATTTTGATTTTAGTAATAATATCATAGAATTAAGCGACAAATTATTTTCTTTGCTTGATTTTAGCAATTATGAAGAGTTCAAGATTTATAATGCAGATTCTTTAATTGTAGATAAATTGAAATTTATAGAATACGCTAATAATATTGATAAAATTATCAAATTAAAAGATAAAAATGATATTACAAGATACTTTGAGTATGAATATGTGGAGCACTCAAAAGAAAAAATTAATGGGATAATTTTTGAAATAAGTGAACAGATAAAGAGTAAAGAAAAAGAATTTGCAGAATTTGAGCAGATGCGAACAATTATTGAAACTATACCATATCCAATATTTGCAAAGAATACAAAATTAGAATATATCGCTTGCAATAAAGCATTTGAATTCTTTATGGGCAAGTCGAAAGCAGAAATAATTGGTAAAACTGCATTTGATATAGCACCAAAAGAATTAGCAGAAATTTATAATGAAGCCGATCTTAGTTTATTAAAATCTCAAGAAAATCAAGTATATGAATCAAAAATCCAAAATAGTGATTCATCTTTTTATAACGTTGTTTTTCACAAAGCTGTTTATAAAGATATAGATTCAACACCTCTAGGCATAGTTGGATTGATTGAAAATATAACAAATAGTAAAAGAGTGATGCGAGAACTCGAGGAGAGTGAAAAAAGATTTAGGGCTTTAATAGAAAATAGTGCTGATGGATTGATGCTTATTGATAAACAAGGTGAAATATATTATCAAAGTAATTCTGTATCAAGAATTTTAGGCAGAGATACCAAAAGTAGAATAGGACAAAGTGCTCTTGAATTTGTACATGATGATGATATAATTATAGTTAAGCAAAAATTAACAGAATCATTTAATGCGCCTAATAAATTAATAGAACTGAAATTTAGAATTAAAACTGGAAATGATGAATGGCGCTGGATGGATTGTGTTGCTGTCAATATGATCGAAGACCCGGCAGTAAATAGCATTGTATTGAATTTTCATGATATTACTGAAGAAATCAATTCCAAAAATGCTTTAGACTATCAATTGAGATTTATGGAGGCTCTAATCGATAGTATCCCATACCCAATATTTATTAAGGATGCTGAAGCAAAATTTGTGGGATGCAACAATGCCTATGAAGAAGTTTTTGGGATCTCACGTGATTATATGATAGGAAAAACTGTTTTAGATCTTGAGTATTTGCCGATAGAAGATAGAATAAAATTTCAACAAGAAGATACTAAAGCTATAAAAGATGCTTCGAGACTTAGTTATGAGTTGCCGATTGTATATGCAGATGGATTGATTCATAAGACTCTTTATTCGATAGATGGGTTCAAATTAAAAAATGGAGATCCCGGAGGCCTTATTGGTCTATTAGTAGATATCACTTTGCAAAAGAAACAACAAGAAGATTTGATGAATTTAACAAAAATTCAGAGCCTAATATTAGATAATTCTGTGTTGGGAATTTCACTTGTTAGAAGTAGTAAATTTGAATGGCTTAATAATAGAACTTGTGAAATATTTAGACGAGGCATGAACGATCTGATAGATAACGAAGCAGAAATAATTTTCCCAAGTTATCAAGACTTTATAAAGTTTGGTTTAGAGTCTTTCGACAAACTGAACTCCGGTGAAAATTCTGAATCAATAATGCAGTTGAAAAGAGGTGATGGTACTGACTTTTGGTGTAGATTTATTGGCAGATCTTTGGATGTGGATAATCCTGACGAAGGTACTATATGGTTTTTTGAGGATATTAGTGAGAGAATTGAAAATGAAGAGAAAATCAATACTTTTATAAAAGAGCTGAAAGAACTTAATGCAACAAAAGATAAATTTTTCTCAATCATTGCACATGATCTCAAAAATCCTTTAGGGAATTTTAGAGAAGTCACAAAAATCCTTGAAGAGACTTATGACAAACTTGATAATGATGATAGAAAAATGTTTTTAGGCATGCTGAACGATTCTGCAAATAATATTTATTCATTACTCGAAAATTTATTAGAATGGTCTAGATCTCAAAGAGGTGTTATTCAATTTTCGCCAAGCGATATTAATTTGAAGTTTATAGTCGATAATACTATTCAGGTATTGGGCTTGTCTGCTGAAAATAAAAATATAAGTTTCCAAACAGATTTAAATGTGCATGAAGTATTTGCAGATGCTAATTTATTGACTACTATAATCAGAAATTTATGTTCCAATGCAATAAAATTTACACCAATAGGCGGAAAAATTACAATATCTTCAAATTATTCTGAATCAAATGTTATTATTAGCGTAGCTGATAATGGTGTTGGGATGTCTAAAGAGACAATCGATAAATTGTTTAGGATTGATGAAACCATTTCAAAATTGGGAACATCCAACGAAAAAGGCACAGGGCTAGGATTGATTTTATGTAAAGAGTTCGTCGAAATTCATAATGGTACTATTTGGGTGGAATCTGAAATAGGTAAGGGATCAATTTTTAGCATAAAAATTCCTATTTAGTATTAATAAA
>CAZBNQ010000306.1:0-4343 GCA_964493035.1 uncultured Hyphomicrobiales bacterium
ATTGAATATTCAGTTTTATCAGTTTCTTACTTTCATTTTTATAAAATAATATATGAACTAATTGATAATGCCATTAAATTTTCTTCGAAGGGAGATAAGATATATATAAGCGCCAAAGGCTCGGAGTTTAAGATGAATTATGAAATTGTGGATTCAGGTCGCGGCATGACTGAAGACCAAATTGAGCAAATAGACGCTTATATTCAATTCGATAGAAATATATATGAACAACAAGGTGCGGGATTAGGACTTTCGATAGCAAAATCTTTAGTCGAATTTTATGGCGGAGACTTTGTTGTGTGCCCTAATGTGGACAAAGGAATTACTGTTAGGTTTGATTTACCGATAAAATAAATATGAAAAGTATATCCGAAAATGATATTAATTTGAAATCTACTCTTAGTGAGTTGAGTTTGTTTGATGCTCAAGTTGATATTAGCGAAAGTACAGCATCAGTAAGGCAGATGATGAATCTCGATCCAATGCTTCCGGGTGTGATTCTTATGGATGGAAAACAATTTATTGGCTTGATTTCGAGAAAATGCTTAATCGAAAGTATGAGTAAATTATATTCACATGATCTTTATACTAAACGCTCAATTGGCTTTTTATTCAATGAACTTGATAATAATGATGTGTTTGTATTGGGCTCCAACATGATGATTGTTGAAGCAATTCAAAAATTTATTGCGCAAAGACGCGAATTGTTCAGCGAACCCATTCTTATATCTTTCGATAATGGGGCATATAAAATACTTGATAGCTCCAATTTGCTTGTAGCACATTCTTATTTAAATCAAATTGCAATGAATGAGTTGAAACAAGCCAACGAATTGAAGTCTGAAATGCTTTCTATTGCAGCACACGACTTGAAAAATCCTTTGAATACAATAATTAATTTGACAAGAATTGTTAAGGCATTTTCTACCGGCATGGATTCTGATATCTATTCTATGATAGGTGAAATTGAGGAAACATCTGAGAATATGCTCAAATTAATTATGGAGCTCCTCAATTCTACTGTTATTGAATCCGGTAGAATTGAACTTAGGAAACAAGTATTTGACGTTGCAGATCTTATTGGGGCAATTGTATATCAAAATAGGACTTTAGCCGAAAATAAAAATCAAATTATCAATTTTGAATATAATTCAGATGATTATCACTTTACTAATGGTGATGCTTTAAAACTAAGAGAATCTTTCGAAAATATTTTAAGCAATGCCATTAAATATTCTAAATATAATTGCGAAATTAATGTAAAACTAGAGCGAGATGGCAGCCGTTTGTTCTTTTCGGTGCAAGACTGTGGTCCCGGACTAACTCAAGATGATATGCACAAATTGTTTGGAAAGTTTCAGCGTTTGTCGGCTGTTCCAACTGGTGGAGAGTCATCAACGGGATTAGGTCTATATATATGCAAGCAAATTATTGAGATGCATAACGGCAAAATTCATGTTGACTCAATATTAGGCAAAGGTTCAACATTCAGTATCGAATTAATAGCAGAAGATATTAACGACTAAGATAATTAACAAATTGAAATTATTGGGTAAATTTATTTTATTAAAAGATTTATCCAATTTTTTATAAATAATTTTAAATATTTTTCGTATTTTTAAATCGTAGCATAAAGTGACTTTCCTTTTTTTTGAAGGGAACTGTTTATTATTTATAAGCAAGTGACCTGCTCGCAGGGGGGTGCACTGTTTTTATGACCACAATTAATAGATAAATATGCGAAAAAGAAAGATAATTTCTTGTTGCTTGGGCTTAGCCATGTCTTTTGGCTTTGCCAAGGCACAGCTTATTGAAACCGATTATTATTATGGTACTCGTGAATATGCAGTGTCTAAAGATTTGTTTGATAATTCTCTTATCAGGAAATCTGAATATAGGCTTATTGAATTAGTTAAGAAAGAAAAATATTCATCAGCACACGACAAATCAATTTTGCTTCAAGCAGATATTGATTTGATTAGTGGCAACCATAATATTGCTTTGGGTATGCTTGGCAATTTTATTAAAGAAAGAAGCAATTCGCCTTTAGTGCCTTTTGCTGAAATTCAAAGAGCATATATTGAATTTGAAAGAAAAAAATATTCTCAAGCCGAAGTTTATTTCCAATTGGCTCAAAAATCTGCCGAATCGGACTTTAAGCTCAGACAAGATACTATATATAAAGAACTTGCTCATAATGCAATCTACTGGCGGGCAATTTCGCTATGCCAGCAAGGTAAATATTTGGATGCTGTTCCGGTATTCGAACAATTGGCTGCCGAATATCCTAATGGTGCTTTTGCTGATGATGCTCTTTTTGCTTTGGGTACTATTTCTGAAGTAAATCGCCAATATCCTGAAGCAATCAAATACTACAAGGATCTACAGAAAAAATATCCTTATAGAAATACTGCTCTTCAAGCATATTTGCGCGAAGCTAATAATGATATTTTGCAGCGCGATGCCGCTTCTGCTCTTCTCGCTCTCGAAAGAGCCGAAACTATTAGACGAGAATCGGCAATTGATACTCTCGACAAAAATATTTATGAAAAGCAATCTTATAATGATAATACTCAAGAAAGAATTTTCTACCTTCGTGGCGAAGCCTATAATTTAGCCGGTAATTACGACAAGGCAATCGAGTCTTTTCAATTACTGTCTAATAATTATAAAGATTCGAAACTGAAACTAAACGGATACATGGGCGAAGCTTGGGCATATATGAACAAAGCAGATTATGCCAAAGCTATACAACTATATGATAAAGTTATTAATGAAGATGATAGCAATGATGAAAAAATCAGAGCTTCTGCTCAGCTATATCGTGTTGTCTGCCTTAAACGCAAAGGTGATAGAGACCAAGCTCGCAAGGAATTAGCTGCTTTGGGATTGCAGTCTGGCTATCCTTATCAAAGTTTAGTACTTTTGGAACTTGGCCAAACAAATTATGAAGATGCAGATTTTGTTCAAGCTCGTAAAGATTTAGAGCGCGCTGATAGAGAAGATTCTGAAGCTAGAATTTCTGTCAGAATTCACTTGCTCCTCGGCGCTACTTATATGGAATTGAAGCTTTGGGATAAAGCAGTAAACGAATATAAAAAAGCTGAACAGCTTGCTGAGAAAAGTTCTGAAATATACCTACCTCAAAAGAAATGGTATCTTGCAGAAGCTAATCTAAAACAAGGTATTTCGCTTGTTCAGGCTCTTAGAAGTTCTGAAGCTATAAAGCCTCTTTTAGAATATATTGGCACTGATAATTCGCTAGCAAACCAAAAAGATGAAGCTATTTTCTGGCTTGCTGAAGCTTATTATAGAAGTGATTTGCTCAAAAATTCTATTGAATTTTATAAACGATTATTAGACAATTATCCAAGCACAAAACGTAGAGAAGAAGCATTATATGCCCTTGGGTGGTCTCATTTCAGGCTAAAGGAATTTACTCAATCATCCAAAATTTTCGATCAAATGATCAAAGAGTATCCCAAAAGCCAATATGCTGTGGAAGTGCTCAGCAGGCAGGGCGATGGTTATTATTTAGTCAAAAATTATGCTCAGGCAGCTGAGTCTTATAGACGTGCTTCGCGTATGGCTCCTAATACAGAGGAAGGTCAGTATGCTGCCTATCAATTATGCCATGCTTTATATAGATTAGGAAAGTATGAACAGGCTATCACTGCGTTATTGGATTTTGCTCGTATATATAATCGCTCGCCTTATGCTCCTAACGCATTATATTTAATTGGATGGATAAGATTTCAGCAAGGCAAGTATTTCGAAGCTATTGATAATTTCAATTTCTTGCTCGAGACTTATCCTCAGAGCAATTTAGTGCCAAGAGCTCATTATGCTATAGCCGATGCATATTATAATACAGGCAACTACGAAGAAGCTATCAACGGATATAAAAATGTAGTGCAAAACTATCCAAGCAGCGAATTGGCTCCGGAAGCTATGAAAAGCGTTCAATATGCTCTTATGGCTTTAGGCAGAGAAGACGAAGCTATGCAGATTGCAGATCAATATATCGAAACTAATCCAAATTCTCCTTTTGTTGAAGACTTCAAAAAGAAAAAAGCGGATATGTTCTACTATGGTAGAAAATATGCTGATGCGGTTTCTGAATATAATGCTTTTATTCAAAAATATCCGGGTAGCGACAAAAATGCCGAGGTTTTGTATTTGCTTGGCAAGACTTATGTCAATCTAAATGAGCCCGATCGCGCTGCAGAAACCTTTCTTTCAGTGAAACAAAAGTTTCCAAAATCTGATTTTGCGCCTTTGAGTATGCTCGAATTAGCTCTGTTAAAACGTGATTTAAACAACCCTCAGGAAGCTGAGGCTTT
>CAZBNQ010000307.1:0-4330 GCA_964493035.1 uncultured Hyphomicrobiales bacterium
AATACTAAACCAATTCATTAAAAGCAAGTTTGCATTTATAGGATCTATTCTTTGGCTGATTCATCCATCTTACCAATATTATTCTTTTGCAATAGAAGCAACTAATTTGTTTCTGCCTCTTATATTATTGAGTATATATTATGCAACAAATATATATTTAAATGGCTGGAATCGCAGTAATGCTATTTGGATAGGAGTATTATCCGGATTGACTTTTCTAACTCAAGCAATAGCTGCACCAATATTTGGTGTATATATTATTTATCTAATATTCCGAAAAAAGAGTAAATATATAGTCATATCAATTACATTAATATTTATTATAGTTTTTCCATGGATGCTAAGAAATTATATTACTTTTGATAAAATTGTACCCGCAAAATCTCCGTTTTATATGAATTTATTTGTCGGCTATTCAATGGAAAGCCACGGTAAAAGTGAATTTGATATAATCCCAGCAAATATTTATAATAAAATGGATAGTTTAAGAGAAATTAAAAATGATATTGAGATGGAACAAGAGTATAAATCTTATATTGTCCCATTAATTTTTAATGATATATCATTATATCTCAAAAAGACTGTTCATCAAGCATATATTTACTGGACATATCCACCAAGATATTTCAATGATAAGAGTCTGAGTTTTCTAATAATAAGAAAGTTACCAGTAGTATTATCAAACTTAATTCTAGTTTTTTCATTGATAATTATATTTAGACATAATCGAAAATTGTTTTTAGCTGTAAGTTTAGTATTAATATACTTTACAATTATTTATTCACTAACCTTAACAGCGAATATAAGATTTAAATTAGATATAGAATGGATTAGTTTTTTTGCATTTACAATAGCGTTGGCACAAATAAAAAAAAGCAATTTAAATAAACTATCAACATAAAGTTTTAGATTTTTTAAATTGCTTTTCGCAAATATATTACTAAAAGAAACTATCT
The DNA here is from genome assembly GCA_964493035.1 of uncultured Hyphomicrobiales bacterium. GTDB lineage: Bacteria > Bacteroidota > Ignavibacteria > Kapaibacteriales > UBA2268 > JAUQWR01. Next base: position 957 of record CAZBNQ010000307.1, read on the forward strand.
TCTTTTAGGTTTTCCGTAGCCGCCTCTTGAAGGTTTAGAGGAATTAAATTTTTTCTTTCTATCAAATCCTTCGTTAGAGCTTCTATCGTTGAAACTTCTTCTTTCGTCGGAATATCCAAAGTCTGAATCGTTATTGCTGCGTCTATCATTAGAGCGGAAAGAATCTCTGCTGCGATCTCTGTAATCTCTATTGTCTCTGCTATCTCGGTTATCTCGGTTATCTCTGCGATCCCTGCTATCTCTATTATCCCAATTCTTAGAAGCGAATTTATCTTTTCTATCAAAGTTAGAACCTGATCTTCTATCATTAGAGAAGCCTTCTCTGCGTTTAGAAGCGAATTTATCTTTTCTATCGAAATTAGAATCTGAATCTCTATCTTTAGAGAAATTATCTCTGCGTTTAGATTCAAATCTATCATTTCTATCAAAAGAATCTTCAGAATTTTTATCTTTCCAGAAATTATCTCTGCGTTTAGATTCAAAACCTTTAGGGCGTCTGCCACTATCGAATCTAGGGCTGCGTCTGTCGCCGAAATTTTTATTTCTATCGCCGCCGCTGCGTCTTGGGCGAGGAGAGTCAGAATCTTGAACAAAATCGAATAATTCTTCGTTGTCGAATCTATTAATAGCTTCGCTAATCGAATTAGGTCTTAAATTGCCTTCGAAACAAACAACGAATTCAGCTTTAATTTTTTCTTTATTGAATTTTTCGAGTAATTCAGCAAAAGTACCATAATGATGAGTTTCGAAAGGCATAGTAAGATTGACACCGATGTAGGCTTGTCTGTCTGGCATAACTTCAGCAGCAGCTTCGAGGAAAGGCATCAATCGATAAGGAGTTTCGAGCAAAACAACAGTGCGAGGCACTTTTGAAAGGCTAATTAATTGCGCAATACGGTCTTCGGGCTTTCTGCCTAAGAAACCAGCATAAAGGAAGCTATCGGCACGAAAACCAGAACGCACGATAGCAGTCATAATACTAGTAACGCCAGGAACAACTTCGATTTCGATACCGGCTTTGAGAGCTGCTCTTACTAATTGGTATCCCGGGTCTGCAATCAGGGGAGTACCGCAATCAGAAATAAGCGCCAACTTTTTGCCTGCAATCATCTCATTCAAAAAGTCTAATGCTTTTGTTTCTTCATTTTGTTCATTTAATGTATCCAAATCTTTCTTAAGATTAAGCTCTTTAAGAATACGGGCACCAATTTTAAATTCCTCGCATACCACGAGATCGCATCTCTTTAGAGATTCGATTGCACGCAAAGTCATATCGTCACGATTCCCAATATGAGTCGAGACTACATATAATTTGCCTTTTTCTGTTGTTTCTGTCATTTCAACCGACATTTTCACACAATCAATAAATTTGAAATAAATCGAACAACAAATTTACGGAATAATAAGTTAGTAAAATATTTAAATTTTTTGTTCTTGAAATATTAAATTTGTAAATTGTTTTTTTTTGATTGAAAAAGAGGATAAATGTTAGAGACAGCAATACATTTCGTACAAACTATTCCATGGTATTGGATTTTATTGTTTGCAATGTTTATGACGTTTTTAGAAAATATTTTTCCACCCTCACCATCAGATACTGTAATAGTATTTATCGGCGCATTAGTTGCATCAGGCAAAGTTGGCTTTATTGAATTATTGATAGCTACAACAATTGGCTCTACTTTAGGCTTTTATGTGATGTATTGGTTAGGCGAAAAATTTGAAAAGAAAGTGATCGAATCTGATAAGTTTGCTTTTATATCTAGAGATGCTGTTTTGAAAGCCGAAACTTGGTTCAAACGTTGGGGATATTGGCTGATTGTTGCCAATCGATTCTTGTCTGGCACTCGTGCTATTATTGGTTTTTTCGCCGGTATGTCTGAATTGACTTTTAAAAAGACTATGATTCTTTCTGCGGTTAGTGCTTTGGTTTGGAATGCTGTTTTGATCTATTTAGGATATGTTTTTGGCGAGCAATGGCATTTGGTCGATAAATATATGACTAAATATGGCAATGCTTTGTTGATTATTTTTGCTGTAATTGCCTTAGGATTTTTAATAAAATGGATTATTAACAAATCTAGATCTAAAAAAAGCTGATTTTATTGACACTTTTGATATTTTGATTCGTATTCGAATTATGTTTGTTTAAATTGGATATTATGAAAGCTAATAAGTTATATTTAATACTTATTTTATTATCTTCATTTCTGCTCAGTGCTTGTCCTAATATTATGGTAGAAATAATTGAAAAGCAAATTGAGCCGAATCTTGATAAAAATAAAGTCTACCGCCCTTCTTATATGAGCGGTGCTTCTTCGATGATGAGTATTCAAGATTATTCCAAATATGTTCAAAAAATGAAAGACAGCCTTTTGGTTGGATTCGATCGCGATACTAATGGTCTATCTTTTTCGGAAAAACAAATTTTAATTGATAAAAGAGATTCAATTAATATTGATAGACTTCGCAAATCTGGTTTTAAAGTGGATAGCTCTAATTTAAATAAATTCTATACCGATGATCTCAGTATTTTTTATTCGCAAAGAAATGTTGTCGATCAAACTATTAAAGATCGAAGAGTAACAATCAATGAAGATTCTTTGAAAAATGAAGATGAAGATAAAACTGATTTTAAAATTATGAGTGAAATAATTAGTATCAATTCAGAAGCTTTTCCTGACTCTATAGAGTTAGAAATGCGAATTTTTGATTCAAAAGGTAATACTATATCCGGCTTAGCACCTCCATATACTCTTGATACTAACGATTGGCGAAAGTATTGGGAGTTTTTAAGCGATTCTTGCAAAGGTTCAAAATCCTTCATTCCGGAATACTCTGTTGTGGAAATTAGATCAAATACGAGTAAACCTTATGCATTATGCTTTGTATTAGATCATTCTTCATCAATGGGCGAAGATAGGATAAAGTTACTTCAAAAAACTGTAAAAGCACTTTTTAAAGGAATTAAAAAGCGAGATTGGGTGAGTGTCGTTAAGTTTACTTCAAGTGCAACTGTAGAAGTCCCATTATCTAATAATAAAGAAACATATACAGAATTGATGGAGACAGAGGGCAATCCCTATAACAAATATGGCCAAGGCACAAATATTAAAACTGCTATGGATACTGCTATTGCAGTGCTTTCCAGAGCTGATAAAAGCTTAAAAAGGATCGCAATTCTTTTCTCTGATGGCCAAGATGGTTCCAATTTTGATAAGAGTATCATTGAAGCTCGAAAACAAAAGGTAACATTTTTTACTATCGGATATGGAATGGCTGATGCTGATTTGTTGACAAAATTAGCGAAATTGACCGGTGGCAGATTCTATCAAGTTTTGTTTGCAAAAGAATTTCCTTATGTTTTCAAAGGA
>CAZBNQ010000308.1:0-4318 GCA_964493035.1 uncultured Hyphomicrobiales bacterium
GTCTTTATTGAACTTAGGAGAATGTTACGAAAAAACAGAAAATCCGACTGCTGCTAAAGAAATATATACAGCTTTGGAACAATTAAGACCGGAAGATGATTTTGGCAAAACTGCCCGTTCACGTATTAAACGATTGAAATAATATTTCGAATTGTAATGGTATTATTAAAATGAAAATATCAAAAATTTCTATATTAGTAATTTTAGCATTTTGCGGAATCAAAGCTGAATATGCTTTTGCACAGCAAAATCAAGCACAAACACCGGTTGGCGAAACTTCTAAACCAATCGAATTGCCGGCTTTTATTATCGAAGGTGTTGAGCAATTGGATTATAAATCCGGTATAAAACAAGCTCCGAGCAAATCCAGCCCTCTGAGTCAGAAAGAACTTGATTCGCTAAACTCTTTAGAAAAGCAGCAAGCTGCTATGCTGCCTCCTGAGCAATTGCCAAACAAAACTTTTGACAAAAATTTTAGCAAAGGTTTTTTGAAAGCTGGTTTTGGTTTGTTTGTAACTCCCGAATTAGAAGCTGGTTATGGTGTGAACTTTGGCGGTTATGAATTGTATGCCAATGGAGGTTTCGAATCATCCGGAGGATCTGCTAAGCGTTCAGATTATTCAAAACTCTTCCTTTCGCTTTATTCTGATTTTATTGCTCCTGATAAATTCTATATTTTTGGCGGATCCCGAACTCGCACTAATGTGTTTTTCAATAATTCTACATTTAATTTGTTTGGCGATGCACTATCTCAAGATAAAGATGGATATTCTGACAGGAATATGAGCAAATATGGATTTGCTGTCGATGTCGATGGTAATTTCGAAAATGTTCAGTTTGCTACCGGTGGCCATATCAAATCATTGCAGCTATCGACTGACTCAAAGGCTCTAACATATTATCCAAAAGAAAATGCCTTCCAAAATCAAGTAAATGGTTATTTAAGTTTAAGATCGAATTGGAGTAATTATTTAGTAACAGGAAATTTGTCTATCGATTTGGGTTCTATTAGAACAAATTCAGTGAATTTTCTGCAATTAGATGCATCTGCATCATATTTCAATAATGACTTTTCGATAGTAGCGAAAGCAGGTTTTCAGGCAGCATCAAATTCTGATGAAGATTCACGCGGTGGTTTGTTATTAGGTGGTGAGCTGCATTATAGAATGAGTAGTTTGTTTACTGTCAATGCTGCTTTTTTCAGTGGATTAGTAAAAACTTCATTGTTTAATTATTTTGAGAAAAATCCTTATTTAGATTTTTCAACAAAAGTTGATTTTCCTTATGATATCACAAATGTGTCAGGATTCATTACATATCATCCGCTGGAAAGTATGCAGTTTAGCGCAGGAGCTCGCTGGAGACTGACCGATAGAATGAATTATTTTTCGACAGACAGCACAAACACGAGCAGTGTGAAATATAACAAAGGTACAAGTTTTGAAATAATATTAGACGGCATTTGGAGTCCTACCACTAAGGACAGATTTATATTTAATCTGACAACAAATGCGTCAGTATTGAATGATTACGAAGGCTCAATTCCATATATGCCGTCGATGATGATTTCGGCAGATTATAGAAGAGAATGGCTGGAAAACTTTGGCACACAAATTGGGCTTGTTTATGTTGGCGAGAGAAAATATAACGAAAATATTGATGAAAATCTCGACTCTTATATCAGCTTGAAACTTAGTGCTGATTATAGATTGAACAAAGAATTTTTATTTTATGCAAAATTTGATAATTTAACAAATTCAAATACATACATTTGGAAAAATTATAAAGAGCGCGGACTATTCGCCTCTATTGGATTAATGTGGCAGTTTTAGGTGATTATGCCGATTTTTGATGAAATATTAAAGCCTGAAGAGCAGTTGGGCCGGTTCAATCCCGGCGAGCCCGATGATGATACTTTTATTCTCGAAGCTAAAGGTACTTATCCAGGCTCTGCTCCTGTCTTTGAAGACCAAAAGCAAGTCTTCTCGCAAGAAATTAGTATGGCTCCGCTCTACGAAGCTCCCGAAGAAGGTTCTGTCTGGGATGTCTTTGATAGTGCTCAGCCCGAAGTATTAGAAACTGCGCCTATTGATTCTGACTTTCCTATAGACAAAGAAAGAATCGATCCCGATGCTTTAGAAGCTGAGCTTCACGACAAAATTGCCAATCTCGATAATTTAGTTTTGGAAGATGAGGAGGACTTATTCTCCGCTCCAACCGAACAACCCGAAGAAGATCTCTTCGGTTCTGCTATTAATTTCGATTTAGATAATCCTCAGGAAACGGCTAATATTATTCAAGAGCCTTTTATTGAACAATTCGAAGAGCCGCAACCATCTAATCAGCAAGAGCTTAGCCCTATCAGTCAAGATGAATTTCAAATAGACGAAGATCTCAAAGCTATGCTTCAAGCCGATCTTGCTGAGAAAAAATCCAAAAAAGAAGAGGCTGATTCTCTACTTAGCTCCGAAGAAAAAGCAAAAAACGAAACTTTTGTTCCTGTCGATGATTTAGAAGATGCCGTTGTTATCGATTTTGCTTCTATTTCTCCTGATTTGGATGCTGAAGAAGCAAAAGCTGAGCCTCAGCCCGAACCGGTCAAAGACGAACAAAAACCTAAAACTAAAAAAGCAAAACCTGTTAAGGAAAAGAAGCCTAAGAAGAAAAGATATATTTTGATGCCTTTTGCTTATGCTGCTATGATTACTCTTTCTTTAAGTATTTTAGGTGCCGGCGGATATTATGCTTGGTATAAGTTTATTATTGAAGAAAAACCTAAAGAAGAAATTGTAGAAGAACATAAACCTGAAGAGAAAAAAGTTGAGACACATGCTAAGGCTGAAGAGCCTAAGCATGATACTGCTGAAGCTAAAACGGAAGAAAAACATGATTCAGACTTAGTTCAAAAGCCTGAAACTAAACCTGCGGAAGAACTTAAAGAAGCTCCAAAAGCAGAGCCTAAAAAGGAAATAGAAAAGCCTAAGAAGGAAATTCCGGCAAAGAAGGAATTACCTGCAGCTAAGGAAAAACCTATTAAAGAAGCTAAGAAAGATATAGCTGTAAAAACTAGCGAAAAGCCTAAGGAACCGGTAGAAAAAGCTAAACCTGCCAAAAAAGAGCAGCCTAAGCCTAAAGTCGAAAAGCCAGAGCCTAAGCCGCTTGTAACAAAACATGAAACCAAACCGACTAAAGAAACGTCAAAAAGTATAAAGAAGGAAGAAGTATATACCGTTCAGATATATTCTTCTCCATCCAAAGAAGATGCCGAAGCTTGGCTCGACAAACTGAGAAAGAGAAATATCAGCGGGGGCTTTATTTCTCCTCAGAAAGTAAGAGATCAAGTCTGGTACAGAGTTAGATTCGGCAATTTTGCTTCGCGCGACGAAGCTAGTGCTGCTGCAAAACGCCATGGTTTTGCTCAGTCTTGGGTTGATAGAATAAAATAGGGGGAAATAATAAATGTTTCAATCGACATTATATGAAGAAAAGCAAGTCTTGCAATTCAAAATGCCTTGGCATAAAAATACTGCCAAAGCTTTTGCAATCTGCACTCCTATAGTTCTTCTGCTTGTGCTTCTCATCGGAAGCTTCAGAGATATACGAGTTGAGGATAGACCTACAAAATCGAATTTAATACCTATTACTATTTTGAATTTTGGTGACGGCGACGGTACTGGAGTGTCTAGTGGCAACTTGACTGAACGCGGTGCAATGCATAAAGGTACAACCCCTCCGAGTTCATTGCATGATGCAGAAATTTCTGCTCAAACAAAAGCCAGTGCTAATCCTGCTTCCACTGATATTACTCAAAGTTCGAATTTGGTGCCTACTAATACATTGCCTTCCGACAAAAACAATACAAATAATGGTGGAACAGATGCACGCAATACAGGAACTCCGAATGGATCGCCAAATGGTCAAGGTCTTTCTTTTACTGGTACCGGTAGAGGCGCCGGATTAGGCTTCGGTGATATTGATTGGGGTGGCGGCGGAAATAGAATTGTATTAAACAAGAAAATCCCGGTATTCCCTCCCGGAGTAAATACTTCAGCTCAAATAAAAATCAGGTTTATTGTTAAACCCGATGGAACTGTGAGCCAGATGATACCATTGCAAAAAGCAGATCCACGACTCGAAAAAGCAGCGATGGATGCTCTCCGCCAATGGAGATTTAATCCACTTAAAGAAAATAAAGAGATGGTGGGAATTATTCCATTTACTTTCAGACTTAGATAATTATTATACTTCGATATATATAAGAAAGAGGTTGTCTCAAAAGGGCAACCTCTTTTTATTTTGAGCAGTCACAAAAATAAAG
>CAZBNQ010000309.1:0-4305 GCA_964493035.1 uncultured Hyphomicrobiales bacterium
GGAATTGCTATCAAATTGATTGGAGTCTCGGTTGTTGTTTTAGCAATCTTGGCTTTCTTTATGCTTATCAGCCAAAGATATTCTGAGACTGTGGAATCAGGTAAGTTTAATTATCAGGTGAATAAGCCGAATTTTCAGGTTACTGTAAAAAAAGATCCTGAAGCAACCCGCAAAACTATCGAAAATTTTGAAAAACCAGACGAAAGTACTGATATTGGAGAGTCTATTAAAGATGTGCCGGCTTATATGGGCACCGACGAAGGTTTCAGAATTGTTAGCAAATCTGCTAAGCTTCAAGAAATAAAGAACAAACAAAAAACAGAATCGGCTGCTTCTCATGATGAGTCTGATTTAAATATAAATTATAATGAAATCAAAGAAGAAGCAAAGCATAGTGCCGAGCCTGAGAAACTTGATACTCCGGTTCAATCTGAACCTGTGATTAGCAAGGATTTGGAAAATATAGAATCAAACCAAATAATTGAATCTATAGAAGAGAAAGCATCTGAAGTAGAAGTTCCAAAAGCCGAAGAGATAGTTGAAACAATTGCTGAAAAAGTTGAAGAAAAACCGGTTCAAGATAATATATTTGATGTGCTCGAAAAACATTCTACCGAAGAAGTTACTGCGAAAGCTGAATCAATAGTCGAAGAGATCAAACCTGAAATTATAGAAGAGCCTGCGAAAATTGAAGAAGTAGAGATTGAAAAACCGGTAGCAATCGAAGAAGCTCCTGCTAATGAAATTATTATCGAAGAAAAAGTTAAAGAAGAAGAGAAACTAATTGAATCGGCTATTAAGCCTGTTGCTGAAATAAAATATGTGGCACCGATTGTAGAAGAACCAGTAAAACCTGTTGTGGCAACAAAAGAAGAAATAGTCGAAGAGAAACCGGATTATAAGGAAAAACCATTAGATATGCCATTGACATTATTAATGGAAGACGACCCTATAATTGGCAAAGAACCACGTATGGAATTCGAATTTTTCTTGTCGAGAGTATTATTGATTGTTAGATCTGTAATTAGTGCAAGAACTGTATCGTTTGTATTGGTAAATCCTGATAAGAATGAACTTATTTTGGAATCTTATGTTACTAATGTGCCTGATGCAATAACTCAAAATGTAAAATTGCCGATTTCGAATGATATAGTAAGCCAGATAGTAAAGAATGCAAAACCTGAAATATTGACTGATATTAATCCATCTGCAGAATTAGATTTGATACCATATTATGCAGAAGGAGTTGGTACTTCCAGTTTTGTTGGTGTGCCTGCATTTTATAATAAATCAGTAATTGGTATATTATGTGCCGATTCTGCAGAAGTAGATGCTTATGATTCTGCATCTGTTGGTTTCTTAGGTCAATTCACAAAAATTTTATCTGCATTAGTTCAAAGTTATACAGAAAAATGGGATTTGATCCAAGCTTCGAAGACTTTAGATGCTATTAATAAATTCACAAAAATTGCTTCATCGCACGAACATCAGCATACTGATATTGGCGAAGATTTGGTAGAAACTGTTTCATCAATGTTTGAATATACTAATATTGGCATTGTTATGTTTGACGAAGAGCGCGGCGCTTGGTATATCACATCATATAAATCGACAGAAAATACTCCTGATTATATTTTAAGAGAGCCTGTAGATTTGGAAAATACAATCGCTGGCGATTCATTGATCAATTGCAAGACAGTGTATGTAACAAATATACCAGACAAAGCAATTCGAATCAATCCAAAGGAACCAAGCAATAGGAATGGATTTTTTGCAGCAGTGCCTGTTAAATCTTTGGATAATACTTATGGTGTATTATTTGTAGAAGGAAAGAATACTCCGTTATTATCGCCATTTGATTTATCGATATTGGAAACATTGGCTGATAGTGCAGGCGCAAATATCGAAAAAATGCATTTGTTGAATTTGTTGCAAACTAATTCATATATTGATCCGGGAACAGGCATATTGAATAGTTATGCATTTGTTCATAGATTGGAGCAGGAATTGTCGCGCATGGCAGATTTCAATGTGCCAATCACTTTGTGTCTATTCAGTGTCGATAAATATGCTTCGTTCAGTCAGGATCATCCGGAAAGATTTGAGAAAGTGAATAATCATATTATTGGTTTGGTCAATAAATATATCAGAAATTATGATTTGTTTGGAAAGATTAATCCATCTACATTTGCAGTGTTATTGATTGGAGTGGATGCTGATCAGACAAAGATATGGGCAGAAAAAGTAAGAAACGCTGCAGCAATTTCTGTTATTGAAATCGAACAAAAGAGATTTACTGCCACATTGAGTATTGGAATTTATGGAGCTACAAACTCCGACAATACAAATATGCTGCTAAACAATTGTAATGCGGCATTGATGATGGCTCAGGAAAAAACAAATTCGGTACAAGTATATCATTAAGGTGAATGATGAAAAACATTCTTCAGAATGAGTATTTAGGTCTTATTGTCAGAATTATTGTCGGGGCTATGTTTGTAATTGTTGGTTTAGCAAAAATAGCCGATCCTGTTTTGTTTGCTAAAGAGATAACAAACTATAATTTAATGCCAGACTTTTCGATAAATATTTTTGCAATAGTACTGCCATGGATAGAGTTGATTAGCGGTCTGTTGTTGATAGCAGGAGTAAGGATAAGAGCAAATGCTGTAATTATAGGAGCTATGCTCATTATGTTTATTATTGCTGTGGCATCTGCTTGGGCTCGCGGACTAAATATAAATTGCGGATGTTTTTCGCATATTGCTCAAGAAACTGTTGGATTGAAGAAGATTCTTGAAAATAGTGGCTTATTGATTTTGTGTGTTTATCTATTGTTTTTCCCTGGTAATGTATTGACTTTAGATTTTGTATCTAAAAAAGAAGAGATTGCAAATGCTTGAAATAGAATATTTTGAAGATATTAAAGATGAATCTATCGCTTTAGTTGCTCGAGAAATGTTGATTGCTGCAAAGACGGCACCAAAGGGCAGAGGAATAGACAATTTAGCTTATGCATGCTGTGTGGATAAGGAAAGTTTGAATAGTATTGCCGATAGAATGTTAGAAATTTATCGAAGAGAAGATGTTCAGATTTTCGAAAGAGATGCTGAAAATTTGAGAAAAGCGGCCGCACTTGTTCTTTTGGGAACAAAGATAAAATCGACAGGTTTGCATTATTGTGGACTTTGTGGCTTCCCAAATTGTGAAGAAAAGAATAAATATCCGAATACTCCATGTATATTTAATGTAAATGATTTAGGTATAGCAGTAGGATCGGCAGTAAGTATTGCTATGGATAATAGAGTTGACAATCGAGTGATGTACACAATCGGAATGGCTGCCAAAGAATTAGGTATTATGGGCGAGGATGTACATATCGTGTTTGGTATTCCACTAAGTGCGAGTTCGAAAAATATATTTTTTGATCGATAATAATTCAAAAATTCATAAAATAGTCTTATCTAAATTTGTATTTGATACGTCTAAGAAAACTAATCAATAATGATTAGTTTTTTTTTATTTATGGGAGGATTATGGATAAATTGATTAAAATCGAGAAAATGGAAGATATACCAGAGAAATATCTTAATACTCCGATAAGTGAATTAGTGGCATACCAGAATTTTTTAGCCCCACACAAGACATACACATCAGCACAGATATTAGTAGGAATGTGTATGGACAATAGAAAGCAATTGAAAATTCCAGAAAATTTTGCATATATAATAAGAACAGGTGGAGCTAATCTAAGGCACAGTGAGTTTAAGGTGTCGTTTGCAATATCGGTGGGCAAAGTAAGATATGTTGCATTAATTGGGCATAATCACTGCGGGATGGTAAATTTAACATCCAAAAAAGAACAATTCATTAGTGGATTGATAGAAGCGGGGTGGGATGCTGAATATGCAAGCCAGCATTTTTATCACTTTGCACCTCTGTTCGAAATAGGTAATGAGATTGATTTTACTCAGACTGAAGCTGTAAGGATGCGTACGAGATATCCTAAAGTAACATTTGTGCCAATGATTTATAATGTGGATGATAATAAATTGTATTTTATAAGAGAAGATTGATTCTGTATGGGGTGGTGCATAGTGCTGCCTTCGAGAACCTCAGGCAGCGGAGAGAACCAAAGTGCTGCCTTCGAGAGCCTCAGGCAGCAGAGAGAGCCAAAGTGCTGCCTTCGAGAGTCTTAACGCTGCCTTCGAGAACCTCAGGCAGCGGAGAGAACCAAAGTGTTGCCTTCGAGAACCTCAGGCAGCGGAGAGAACCAAAGTGCTGCCTTCGAGAGCCTCAGGCAGC
>CAZBNQ010000310.1:0-4301 GCA_964493035.1 uncultured Hyphomicrobiales bacterium
TATTATTGGTGAAAATGGCTCTGGCAAGTCCACTCTTATGAAAATTTTGTCTGCTAATCTTTCTCCCAGTTCCGGTAGCGTTTCTCTTCATATAAACGATATTATAATCAAAAACGAAGACTTTGTGAATTATTTTGGATTTGTGGCTCCTTACCTGACCCTTTACGAAGAGTTTACTCCTATTGAGCACATAAAGATTTTTGCCGGTATTAAAAATATAAATATTGATGATAATTTCATTTCTGATATTTTAAATGAAGTGCAATTATATAAACACAGAAATAAGCAAATAAAAAACTTCTCTTCTGGTATGAAGCAAAGAATGAAATTTGCTGTCGCTATGCTTGGCAATCCCAAAATATTATTTTTAGACGAACCAACAAGTAATCTCGACGATAAAGGCATTAAACTCGTTAGTTCAATTGTCGACAAATTCAAATCTGTGGGTTCTATTATTTTTGTTGCTACTAATGATGAATATGAAAAAACATGGTGCAACTCAATTGTTTCAGTTCAAAATTTAGGAAATTAAAATGAAAAAATTTTTGTTGATATTATTATTATCTCTACCTTTTTTATATACTCAATCAAATGCTCAAACAAAACCAACTGAAAACATATCCCAATATAAATTGCCTTTAAAAATGGAATTATGCGGCGAAAAAATACCTTTGGACGATCCGGAAATTAGAGAAAGAGCCGAACGAGAATTTTATTTGCTCCTTCAGCAACCAGGACAAATTATTCTCTATATCAAACGTGCCGGTAAATATTTCCCCATGTACGAAAAAATAATTAAAGAAAATGCTTTGCCCGATGATTTGAAATATCTATCTGTTGCAGAATCTGCCTTGTTTCAAGCTAGGTCTGCCAAAGATGCTGTTGGATTATGGCAATTAATGGAAGGTACTGCACGTAGTCTCGGACTTCGTGTAGATAACTTTGTAGACGAAAGACGCCATCCATTAAAATCTACTATCGCTGCTATTAAATATCTCAAACAAGGTTTTGCTTCTCATAAATCATGGATTTCCACTCTGGCAGGTTATAATATGGGCCATACCGGTGTAAAAAATTCACTCGATTACCAAGATTCTGATAATTATTTTGAGCTTTACCTTAACGAAGAAACTTCAAGATTTATTTTTAGAATTCTTGCAATTAAAGAAATCATGTCTAATCCCGATAAATATGGTTTTAAGATTGCTAAATCTGAAATTTATCAGCCCGAAAAAACAAAAGTTATTAAAGTGAATTCTGCAATTGATAATATTGCTGAATGGGCTAAGAAAAATAATAGCACTTATAAAGATATAAAAATCTTAAATCCTTGGATTTTGGGCAGATCTTTGCCTGCACCCAAATCTGAGCCTTATGAAATATTGATTTTTGAATAAAATATTTTCAATTTTTATCTGTTATTATTTATATAACTACTATTATATTGCTTAAACGGATTTAAATATGGAACCTATTAGAGTACTTGTTGTTGATGACTCGATTTTCATGAGGAGAACTATATCTAAATTAATAAGTTCCGATCAAATTCTTGTTGTCGATACGGCTTGCAATGGTAGAGAAGCTATTGATAAAATAATCGAACATAATCCGGATATAGTAACACTCGATATTGAAATGCCAATTATGAACGGGCTCGAAGCCTTAAAAGAAATAATGGAAAACCATCCTCTACCCGTTCTTATGTTGAGTACTTTGACCAGCGATGGTGCAGATGCTACTATCGAAGCACTTTCTAATGGTGCTATCGACTTCATTACAAAAAAAGCGGCTTTCACAGAAATGAACTCTATCAAAGATGAATTGATTGAAAAAATTCTTTCAATTGGAAAAAATTCATCTATCAAAAATCAGCTCCGAAGAAAAAGCCAGCTGATAAATATGAAAAAAAATATTAATAAAACCGACGAATCTGACTCAGGCTTGTCCAAAAAGTTGATTGAAAAAGCTCGTCAAAAAAGCTCTCAAAGCACTTATAAAACTTCTGACAATAGACCTAAAAATATAAGCATTGTAACTATAGGCATTTCTACTGGTGGGCCTGTCGCTTTGAATGATCTTCTAAGTCATCTACCCGGCAATATTCCAGTGCCTATCCTTATTGCTCAGCATATGCCACCATATTTTACTAAATCTCTTGCTGAAAGACTTAACAATTCTTCTAAACTTAACGTGAAAGAAGCCGAAAATGGTGATAAAGCAATGCCCGGTTGGGTCTATTTAGCGCCGGGTGGCAAGCAAATGACTATTAATAAAAGATTCTTGATCTCGATTGGCGACGATCCTAAAGACGAACTTTACAAACCGTCCGTCAATGTGCTTTTAGGCTCTGTGGCAGAATCATTTAGTTCAAATTCGGTTGGTATTATTATGACCGGAATGGGGCATGATGGTAGGGAATCTGCCAAAAAAGTCAAATCTTCCGGTGGTTTTATGATTGCTCAAGATTTGGATTCTTGTGTTGTACCAGGTATGCCTAAATCTATTATTGATAATCATTTGGCAGATGAAATTCACTCTCTGAGTGATATGCCCGAGGCAATTGCTTCCTTGTTTGGGCTTCAAGCTATTTAATGGAATATTATTATGAAAAATCTTGTTAAAAAAAGTAACAGCGAATTAGAAAAACTCGAATTAGAAGAATTCGATGAAAAAGATATTGTCAATCGCGAAGAAGGTATAGATATTTTCGAAACTTTTTCTAAACAAGATGTTGTTAATAAAAATTATTCCGGCAACAAGACAAATCCCGAAGATGCAATCTTTAGTCATGATGACATCAGCGAAATGGTTGGTCAGGATCTTAGCGGTGCTCTTGCTTATGGCCACTTATTCGAAGAAGAAGAGCAAGAAAGCTCGCTTATTAAATCCGAAGATATTGCTTCGGGTAAAACTAAAGTTTCGCTTCACGACTTTTCAAACATTGAAAAACCTCAAAATATTATTATTCAAGAAAATACTATACCCGAATTTGATATCGACGATTCTCCAGATAATATTTTCGATCTGGATGATGAAGAAGAAATTGAAGAAACTCATGACGAACAATTAAAAACTCCAGAAGAAGAAATTGAGGAATATCTTTTAAATAATTTTAAAGATTTTATCGTTGCCCCTCATATCTCCGGCATTAAACACAAAGCCGGCACTAATAACTTCATACCACTCGAAAATATAAAAGCAGAAGGCAAGACTGTCGAAATAGCTGACAAACATACTACAGGCCCGTCAGGCTTACATCAATCCACAGTCATGATCAATAGAACCGAAGATGGAGAAGTAGAATCCATCGAAGTGATATGCAAATGTGGCGAACGTACCCTTATCAAATTCGATTATATAGATACTTTCAAAGATAATAACTTAACTGATATTGTTGATGAGCAAATAAAAACTGTAGATTTCAGCGAACTTCCTCAATCTAAAGAGGAAATTGAACTGCTGAGTCCAGATCTTGTTTTCAAATCATTTGATTTAGAAGAAAAAGAATCATTCGAAGATTACGCAGGCATTATCGATACTGAAGAAGATGAATTTAACGATGATTTTTTTGATGATGAATTCGGCGATGAAGCCCAAGACTAATATTCCACTGAAGTCTTGAGCTGAATCTCTTCAAGCACGGCACTAACTCTTAAGCATTCTTCTATTTCTCCGGTAAATACACAAGCCTTGCCTTTTGTGTGTACTTCCCAGGTAAGCGCTTCCGCTCTTTGAATGTCGCAATTTATGGCTTTAATTATCTGGGCAATTACTTCTTCGAAAGTATGCCATTCGTCATTGAACAATATGACCTTTCCCACATTCTGCGAACTGTCTATTGTTTCGGTTTCTTCCCATACTTCCGGCCTGGTAATTTGTTCTGACAATTTATTTCTCCATTTTTGTTGATTTAATTTACAAATATAATAAGTAATTCAAATCAGTCAAAGAAATTTTCGTCTGATTATTATTGCCTTTTTCATTAATTTTGTAAAAAAGGAGGCTTTATGTCTTTCTCTATCTCAAAACTTGATAATTTTGCTGTGCTGACTGTCGAAGAACTTCGATTCGGTAGAATTTTTGCCGATCAGTATATTGCCGAAGTAAAAAGTCTTACTTCCCAAGGTTATTTTAGAATTGTTTTGGATATGAAAATGGTTGAATACGTTGATAGTAGCGCTTTAGGTGCTATTGTCAATTCGCTCAAACTCCTTAAAGGTGCCGGTGATATTGTTGTTTGCTCTCTATCTGAGCCTGTATTTCAACTTTTCCGGCTTACTCGTATTAATAATATTTTTAAA
>CAZBNQ010000311.1:0-4301 GCA_964493035.1 uncultured Hyphomicrobiales bacterium
TTTTCGCTCCGGAAAGCTGATATGTTGTTGCATTTCTATTCGCCAATATTCCTGAATGAGCAATAGCCAATGCACCTGTGCAAATTGAAGCAATTGGTTTGCCTTTGTCATTAAATTTTCTGATTAATTCAGAAAATTTTGGATCGAATGCATCTTCATAAAATCCAAATGTCTCAAATCCACCCGGAACAGCCAGAGCTGCATAGTCATCCACTTGAATATCCTCTACTCCTATGTCTGGAACTATCTTAAGCCCCCAGCTTGTATTTATTTCTTTTCGCAAACCACATGTATGGCTTATTACTATTTCGCCCGAAGTTTCAGAAGTCCACCCCATCACATCGGTAAATGCTGCTAATTCTAACGGTTCGCAACCATTTGCCATTAATATCAAAACTTTTTTCATAATTTTTTAAAATATTTCAAATTTAATCAGACTAAAATATCCGATTAAACGTTTCTACAAATGTAATTGATAAATTATATTTTACAAAGGTAAATAAAATGAGCGAATTAATAAATAACAAACAACAACGGATCGATACTATGAAGTCATTGATTCGCAGACTTCACCAAGGTGAAGAGACTGATTCCATAAAAAATGAATTAGCAAAGCAACTCGAGTCAGTCGAATATTCGGACGTATTTTTGATGGAAAACCAATTGATTGCAGAAGGTATTCCAGTTGAAAATATAAGAAATCTATGCGATGTTCATACTTTAGTACTTCGCAAGCAACTCGATCAGCAATTGCCAATTGACTCAACTCCCGGGCATCCTCTCCACACTTTACTCAACGAAAACCGTGCAATCGAAAATACAATCATTGAAATTGAAAAAGGAATCGATAATTTTAATTCAGATAGAGCTAACTTTATTAAGCATATAATCAACATTCATAAAAATTTGAATGACTTGACTGATATAGACAAACATTACAGGAAAAAAGAAGAGCTTATTTTTCCATTCTTCGAAAAAAATGGATTTACTGGTCCTACCAACGTCATGTGGGCTAAAGACGACGAAGTAAGAGACATGCTCAAAGAAACTATATCTGCAATGAATGAACTACGCAAAGCCGGTCTCGACGAAGTTGCTTCATTTTTCGAATTAGGATTGAAACCCACCTTAGAATCGATCAAAGAAATGATCTACAAAGAAGAAAAAATTATGCTTCCAATGGCAAAAGAGCTCCTCAAACCTAACGAATGGTTTATGATTCATGAGCAAATAAAAGAAATCGGATATTGCCTCTACGTACCTTCAGTCAAATGGGCACCGAAAGGCGTTCAGCCTGAAGAATTGGATATTCATTCTAATTTAGATGGCAAAATTATTTTGCCAAGCGGAATTTTCAAAACTAACGAACTGATTGCTATGCTTAATACTCTTCCATTCGATCTTACTCTGGTTGATAAAAATGATACAGTAATTTATTTTAGCGAAGGTCCCGATAGAGTATTCAGCAGAACTAGGACAATTATTGGACGTAAAGTGCAAAACTGTCATCCACCTGATAGCGTGCATATCGTTAATCAAATTCTTGATGATTTCCGTTCCGGCAAGCAAAGTATGGCTAAATTCTGGATTAAGATGATGGGCAAATTTGTTTACATAGTTTACTATGCGGTCAGATCTGAAGAAGGTGAGTATCTCGGTACTTTAGAAGTAACACAAGATATCTCTGAGATACAAAAAATCGATGGCGAACGCAGATTATTAAGTTACGAATAAGGTGATAAAATGGAAATCAATAAAAGCACAAAAATGTATGATCTGCTTCAAGCCTATCCTGAGCTTGAAAATTATATGATCAAATTAGCTCCTGAATATAAAAATCTTAAAAATCCTATTTTAAGAAAGACTGTTTTAAAAATTGCCACACTCGAAAATGTTGCTCGTATAGGCGGGCTGGATGTTGATAGTTTGATCAATACGCTGACAAAGGTAATTGATGGCGATTTCAGTAATAATCCTGAAAAAAGAATAGTAGAAAATGAGTCTGCACCGGAATGGCTTAGCAGAGGGATTGATCAAAGCTTTATTGCTAACAAGATTATCGAAGAATCAAAAAATCCATTAGCAGTAATTACCGACGCAATGAATAAAATACATGATGGTGGAATTATTGAATTAATCACAGACTTTTCGCCTGTACCAATGATGGAAAAAATGTCTGAAAAAGGCTACAAAGTTTATACTTATAAAGATGAAAATCAAATAAAGACATATTTTGCCAAACTATAATTAAACATTTAAATAAAATAAATTAAACCGAGTATTATTTGCTCGGTTTTTTTTTTGCTAATTATTGAAATTTTAAATATATTAGTCTTTGATAATTTTTTAAACAAGCAATGAATCAAAAAAAATATATTAATATAAAGAACTTTATCCTATCAGTAGATCCTCTATGTGATTATTATATATCATGGACACCATATCATTACTGTATGAATAATCCTGTGAGTTCTATGGATATCAATGGGAAAGATTCAAAAGTATATGTAAATTTCATGTCAGATTTTGGAGCTGAAGGTAATACACCTTCTAATGTTGGTCGTCGTAGATCACTTGAAACTGAATGGAATGAAAGACTTACTCGGAATATTGAAAAATATGGTTATGCACAATTCGGGCTTACACTGAAATCACCAGCTAAAGGTGATATGAAAACAGATATTATTATGAATTCTGAAGCAATGCAAGCTAATACTGGTTTATCTAATGCAATATCTCCATTGGTAGTTCTTGATGAATTAAACCATGCAATTTCAACGACGCATGATGGAACTGATTTGGAACACAAGAACCTATTTATTCCTTTATTAAAAGAAGTGGAAATGGGGAAAATAATTATTCCAAATGTTATAAATAATCAAATGAAAATGAAAATATCCAATTAAGGAAAATTGATATGTCAATATTTAGAATTTCAATATCATTTGTAACTATATCTATAGTTTACATGTTCAATTTCTATACTTGTAAAAGTCAAACATATTTTGATGATTATTTAACCGATGTTAGTATAAAACCAGATTCTGTTTTTGAATATTTTGTAGCTCCAAATATTCCTGAAGATGTATTAGATTCTGCATTTATCGGTACTTACATTAGCGATATGAAAATACTTATTACCCTAACTGCTGATACAAATAGAAAAGTAAAACATCTTAATAAAATACCTCTTTATGAACTCTCGGATATACCTGATACGAGCCACATATGGAAATCAGTGCTAAAAAGCATTGATTCTGTTAGTAAGTTATGGGTTTTGAAACCTATACTGTTCAAAATACATGAAGATTATGATGAAAAAACTCAGAAATACTTCAAAGAGTTAAATAAAGACATAATAGAAGGGAAATATGTTAGACGAAAGCCATTTCTAGGACGTCAATATCATTACTTTATCTTGAATTTACGTATACCTGCTGGTTTTGATAAATCCGATCCTCAATTTTTTTATTGGCTGAATATAAATACTTTTAAAGATAGAAAATAATTGATCACACTTTTTTGTCTCTTTAAATATTGAGCTTTATGAAATACAATAAATCCGCCACCGAAACCGGCTGTATCCTATCGCCCGATCCACTCTGTGATTATAATATATCATGGCCTCCATATCATTACTGTATGAATAATCCTGTGAACTTCTCCGCTGCCTGAGCTTCTCTGCTGCCTGAGCTTCTCTGCTGCCTGAGGCTCTCTGCTGCCTGAGGTTCTCGAAGGCAGCACTTTGGCTCTCTCTGCTGCCTGAGGCTCTCGAAGGCAGCACTTAGGGGCTCTCGAAGGCAGCAATTTCTCCAATTTTTCACTCCTAGAAGACACACTTAATCATAACCTTATTCAATATTTTATTAAAGATATGATATAACATAGCTTTGCTATATAGATTTAATAATTAATTGTTGTTTAAAAGAAAAACATTAATTATTTTTATACATAGTATAATAATGAGGAATTTTTTATGACAAAAAATCATAACAACTTTTTAAATGAAATCAGTAAAATTGTCGGTCTAGAGTGCTGTGAAGTAGATATAGGGCTTAAAAACTCATTATTACTAAGCCTTGGAGATTTGGTAAATATACCAACTACTCGCAAAATTATTACTCAAGGAGAATATTATTTTGATATTAGAGTACCATGGAGAATTGAAAAGAACAACCAGATCTTGTTTTCTAGTAACTGTAATTTTTATAAAAATAAATTACTTTATAATGAATCGCATAGTCTTAATTATATGGATAGTATTTTCGAATTTCAAAAAATTATTAGAGATAAATTACAAA
>CAZBNQ010000312.1:0-4298 GCA_964493035.1 uncultured Hyphomicrobiales bacterium
ATTCAGTGTTTTTGGCAAGCTAAGCTCTTTGATTAAATCGGTAAATTGTCAGTATTCCATTTTAAAAGGCTTGCCAATTCCTTTTACTCAATCTCATCTCGTCGGTTACAATGATTCTTATTGATAGTTACGTGAATAAAACAAAATAATTGTTGAAACTAAATATTTTTTTTCAATATTAATTTCTCAATTAATTAATAACAAAAAAATGGTGTAAGCAGGATTAAAAAAGCTGGGAAAAAGGTAGAAAAAGGGAAAAAAAAAGGCCGGCAAAGCCGACCTTAGAACTAGAAATATTATTTCATTAAGCATTAGTCAAAGTGATAGCTTCTTTGATATTTTCAGTAACGAAATCAGCTGATTTTTTCAAAAGAGCATATTCTTCTTCGTTGAGTTTAAGTTCGATAATTTCTTCCAAACCGCCTTTGCCTAATTTAACAGGCACACCGACTACAGAATCTTTGATACCGTATTCGCCATCAAGAAGTACAGAGCAAGGAAGAACTCTTTTTTGGTCTTTGACAATAGCTTCGACCATTTGAACAGCTGCAGCAGCAGGAGCATAATAAGCAGAGCCTGTCTTGAGATAAGCAACGATTTCGCCACCGCCTTTGGCAGTGCGTTCAATAATTTGGTCTAATCTTTCTTTGCTGATAAGTTCGGTAATAGGAATACCTGCAACAGTAGTATAGCGAGGAAGCGGAACCATAGTATCGCCATGACCGCCTAATACTAAAGCTTTAATGTCCTGCATCGAAACATTCAATTCCATCGAAAGGAATGAACTGTAGCGAGCAGTATCGAGAATGCCAGCCATACCAATAACTTTATGTCTTGGAAGCCCAGTCTTCTTCAATGCAATATAAGTCATTACATCTAAAGGATTAGAAACAATGATAAAGAAAGCATTTGGAGAATATTTGAAGGCATTCAAAGCGCAATCGCTAACGATAGCAGCATTCTTTACTAAAAGATCTTCTCTCGACATTCCTGGTTTGCGAGCCAAGCCGGCTGTAATCACTACAATGTCGGAATCTTTTGTTACTTCATACGAATTTGTTCCAAACACTTTAGTATCGGAACCCAAAATTGGCATAGATTCATACATATCTAAGCCTTTTCCTTGTGGAATACCATCAAGAATGTCTACTAAATAGACTTCTTGAGCCAACTCTTGATTGGCAATCAGTTGAGCACATGTTGCCCCAACATTGCCACCGCCGATGACAGTGATTTTCATTGTCGAACCTTTCCAGTTTTTTTTATATTACGTCCCAGATTTTATTTGACGAATCAAATAAAAAAATATAATTTTATATTGCACTAAATTGGCAATTTTTTTTTAAATAATTCAAAAAAAGTAAGTGAATTCTTAACTTTTTTTAAAATAATTGTCATTTTTTCAAGGATTTTCTTGAAATTGGCTAATATTAACATTTTGTAATGTACCTGATTTTTGTATTATACTTAAATTTTGTCAAGTATGGACTTAGATTTTTTTGAAAAAGTATATAAAATTGTAGAAAAAATTCCATGTGGCAAGGTAACCAGCTATGGGGCAATAGCAGAATGCATAGGCATGAAAAGCTCTGCTCGAATGGTTGGATATGCTTTGGCTAATGCTGCCAATCGTCAAGATCTGCCTTGTCATCGTGTGGTCAATCGATTGGGACTGCTAAGCGGCAAGCATAATTTTGCCAGCCCTTTTATGATGAAAGAATTATTATTAGCCGAAGGTATTGAATTTATAGATGAAGCTGTCGATATGAAAAAACATTTTTGGGATCCTAATGAAGCAATCTAATATGGCGAAGTTTGAAAAAAGAGCCGAGCCCAAGCCAAGCCATAGCTCTAAAAAAGATATGACTCTGACATATTTTTTTGTGTTTATTGTTTTGTTTTCCGGGCTCGCATTCTTCTATATGCTTACTAATGAGTTTCAGCCATGGGACGAATTGCTTTATGTGGCTAGGGCTAAAGCTATATTAAATTATTCTTGCTGGGCAGATCAAACTAAGTATTCGCTAGGTGGACTATATTCTTCTTCGCATCCACCATTATATATATGGTTTGCTGCTATATTTGCAAAAATAATTGGAGATGTACCACTAGCCTATCGATTGCCATCTTTTATTGCTTCAATTGCAACTATGTGCATGATATTTTTTAGCTCTAATAATAAAAGAGCTGCATTGTATTCTTGTATAATTCTTGGTATTATGCCTGTATATTCGTGGTTTGCTTCGATGGGGCAACTCGATGTTTATTATTAGTAGCTTAATTTTATATAATAAATATCTTAAAACCAAGAAAAGATCAATATTGATAGCAGCTTCTGCTTTGTTTGGTTTTGCATTGCTCAGCAAGATAATTGTTGGTGTGCTTATTCCATTTACAATCATTTTATATGGCATTATCAAAATAATCAGAAAAGAATGGAAGACCGACAGATTATTTAGAGATTTGCTCTATTTTGCATTTTTTGGTGCTATTATAGCATTGCCATGGCATATTTTTATGCTGATAAAATTTGGGATGAGATTTATTGATAATTTCTTTTTGATTCATATTTTTAGCAGAAGTCTTTATGGTGTGGAACAAAATACAAAAGCCTTGGGTCCACTTTATTATATAAATCAAATAATTATATTTACTCCTTTCATTGGTTTTGCATTTAAGAATTTTAAGCAAGTTTTAAAAAGTGATAGTTTGATTTATTGGTCGCTATTTGCTGTCGGTTTAGTAATTTTCACCTTATCTCAAACCAAACTTGCCACATATACAATTACATTTATTCCGGCTTTGGCAATATTAATTGGTATAGGTATAGATTCGGTCATCAAAGAAAAACGGATTTCTTCATGGCTGCTGCAACCATTGGTAGTTGGCACTTTATGGGCAAATTCGCAAACAATACGTTCTTTGATTAAAACAATGATGAATAGCGATGGGCTGCTAAACTTGATTGTGATTGCTTTTGTTGTAATTGCTTTAGTGCAGGCATTGGTATGGGCTCTGAAAAAATGGGTAGCTCCACTTCATATAGTATTGGCTTTCATATTGTTTTTGTCTATCAGACTTATATATCCCGGCTATCCAAAGTATAGCACCGAAATAGAAAAAATTTCTTATAAATTTAAATCTGGAAATTATGATTGCCTTATCTATGCCGAATCTGAAAATGCTTCAATAGTTACAAATCCTCAAATCAATCATTATTTTGACTTGATGAATAATAAAAATATTAAGTATTTCAAGGTTAATTCATTCGATTCATTAAGTAAATTAATGGATTACAAGGGCAAGAAAATGATACTTGCTTCTAAGATTAAACCAGATAAAAACTTGGAAGAGATTTTAATTCATCCTCATTTGAGAAGTTTCTTTGTTAGTGAAGATGAGGTGTATAGTGTTATATATTAGTTTGAATTATAAATAAATTTATTTATTTTGAATTATTAATAAAATGTAAAAATGATTTGTTGTCATTTCCATTATCTTGAAAATGCCAATATATATAAAAGAATGAAATCCAAAAATCTAATTTGACTTAGCAAAATGGGAATATTAGTAAAAAATCTTGAGTTTGAGTATAAGAAATCAAATTTCAAATTATCGATAGATAATTTGCTAATTGCGGATAATTCAATTACTAGTTTGATTGGTCCAAATGGAGCATGAAAAACAACATTGCTACATCTATTAGCTGGTTTATATAAGCTAAGCAATGGAAGTATCGAATATGACGAACTTAATTTTATTGATAATAAAATTAAGATTTACGAAACGACTTTTTTTTCGTTCGAATCAGCATCATTCTATTCAAATTTGAGTTCATATAAAAATTTAGAAGTCTTTTGTATTTATAATAATATAAAAGACTACAAATCAAAAATTAATGAAGCACTAGAATTTGCAGGACTTGAAAACAGCCGAAAAACTTTTGGCAAGCTTTCCACAGGGAACAAACAAAAACTTAATATTGCAGCAATATTTCTTAAGAAGCCGAAATATTTGATATTAGACGAGCCATTTAACGGTTTAGATCCTGGCGCTGTATTTCTGCTTAAAAATCTATTGCAAGAATTGAAGACTAATTATAGGACTACAACCTTGGTATCAACTCATTTGCTCAATGAAGCAGATGCTTTTTGCACACATTATGCAATTATGAGCAATGGTTCGATATTAGATAATGGAAGTATGATAGACGAACAGATAAAACTCGAAGAGAAGTATAAGAATTCCTTTAATATAAAGTAAATATTAATCATGAAAAATATAGAAATTATAAAGTA
>CAZBNQ010000313.1:0-4293 GCA_964493035.1 uncultured Hyphomicrobiales bacterium
ATCAAAAATAAGTTCCAAACCATATACAATCATATTATTATTGTCATTAATATTGGATTGGAAAAAATTGATATTAATGGTAATATTGCAAGATCAATAAAAAGACATATTAAAGCCGAGAATAATAAAGGTTTATTATCGGCTATACCATATAAATTTTTTGAGAAACCACTAAATATTTGACTTAGGTTGGTATACATTCTAGTAAAGATTATTCCTTTGCCTGATGCAACTAATAATTTCTTGTTATTCGATTTCAATAATCTTGCTAAAGCTACATCTTCAGTAATATTATTCCTTACTGTTGTATGTCCACCAATCTCTTCGTAAGCAGATTTTCTAAATACAAGCCATTGCCCATTAGCAGATGCAAATGCTTTGTTTTTAATATAATAGGCAGACCAAAGTATAAATCCTGAATAAATAATCAAATCTATGACTGAAACAATGATTTTTTCGAAAAAACTAATATTAATCTGCTCTGGAAAAGCACTAAACATATCTAAATTATATTTCTGCATGTAATCGATAGAATTACTAATAGCATTAATTTCGAAAGTATTATCTGCATCAGTAAAAATCAAGATCTCGCCTATTGCTCGTTTAGATAATTGCATGCAAGCATGTGGTTTACCATACCAGCCTTCTTTAAGTTCATCCCCTTTTATTGAAATTAGCCTTTCAGAATTATATTGAATGTTTTTTATAATTTGCCAAGTATTATCATCCGAATTATCGTCTAATACTATTACTTCATAATTTGGATAATCTTGTTTCAAAATTGATTTCAAACAATTTTCGATATTATTTTCTTCGTTTCTTGCTGGAATTAATATAGATACAAAAGGTAGTTTTGATTTATTAAATTTTATTTTTTTTGATAATTTAGGACCGCAAATAGAATTAATAATCACTGTCAAGGTCATTATTAATAATGGCAAAGCAAGTAAAGATACTACAATATCATAAATGGAAAAATTTAACACATTAATTTCCAAAATGTTTATCTAAAATTGATTTATCACATTGAATAAGCAACTCATTGTGCAAATCATTCAAGATGCTGACATTTATATTTTCTTTTGAATTTATTGCTTTTGATAGACTTATAAATACGTTAGGTAGTTTATTTTTTAAGTGAATTATTCTTACTGCCATTAATACTATATCATATTCTGAATTTACTTTTTTAAACAACAATTCGAGTCCATTTTTATAATTAATTTTACTATCTAAAGCTGGAATTAGCTCAGCTTGAGGATAGATACCAAGAAGAGAATTTTTACTTTTCAATATATCAGCAGCATATTCAAAAGATTTAATCACTTCTTTAGGTTTCGATTTATCAATGGAGAAAGCTCCCAATTTCAAAAAGAATTTATATTTAACCAATGTTTCTTCGAGCACCATTAAATACATTTTTCTATTGAAATGAATGTTGTTTAAATAATGTACAAAAAAACCATCCCACCAACTAATATGATTGGGCAATAATAAAATAGGTTTTTCACTAATTTTGGGGAGTTCGCCGATAATGCTAATCGAATCAAAATTCTTTTTGAATAAATGCTTTAAATATCGAGTAAATATGATATTTGCAGTATTTGAATGTTTAGCGACCAACATTATAATATCCGGTTTTAGATTTTATTAATTCTTGCATCAGTATCAATAATTTCTCTGAGAGTGGAACAAAAACCCTTTCTTGGAAAGGATTAAAGTTTTTTGCCTTTAGTTTGTCGAGTATACCACGATAAATCTTTGCAGCAGAATAGATAGCAAATCTAGAATTTGCATCCAACATAGGTATACCAATATAAGAATCATCATAAAATTTTTCAGCTCTTTTGATCTGAAAAATTAAAAATTCTTTAAATTGATCAGAAAACATTTCATTATAAATCATATCTTCAGACAAACCAAAATCATTTAATTCTTTAATAGGCAGATAAATACGCCCATTATCTTTGTCTTCTTTAATATCGCGCAGAATATTAGTAAGTTGCATAGCTACGCCAAGATACTCAGCATAAATCAAAGCTTTGGGTTCAGAGAAACCAAGCACATAGCACATCATCAGTCCAACAACAGAAGCCACCCGATAGCAAAAAAGATATAACTCATCAAAAGTTTGATATTTAATTCGATTCAAATCCATTTCTACTCCATCAATTAAGTCAAAAGCATAATTTAATGGAATATTATATTTTTTTACAACATAAATAAAGGACAAAATAACAGGATGTTCAGATTCAGAATATTTAAAAGCAAGATTTAATTCATCGCGGATGAGTTTAAGTTCGATTGATATTTCTTCACGAGATCTATTTCTTGGTTTATCGACAATATTATCGACAAAACGGCAGAAAGAATAGATAGCGTAAGTAGCCCAACGTTTTTCGGGCGGCAAGAATCTTGCCGCCACAGAAAAACTCTTTGCATAATGTTTTATTATTGATTCAGAATAATTGAAAGCAGCTTTGAGATCGGCCTCTTTCCAATATTTTTCCATAATCACCTATGGATTTATAAAATTACTGATTACTTTCACAACATATTCGATTTGCTCTTTTGTCAGTTCAGGATAAATCGGAAGAGCTATGCTTGATTCTGCAAAAGCATTTGCAATCGGATAATCTTCGTCATTGCAATTCAAATATGCAAAACATTCCTGACGATGGAATGGCACTGGATAGTATATTTCAGATCCCACACCATGTTCACTCATATAAGCTCTCAATTCATCTCGTTTTTCGACTCTGATAATATATTGATTGTAAATATGATTATCAGGATGTTTAGAATCTGCAAATATTGCTTTTGGCAATAATACTTTGTTATTTGCATCAAATTCAGTTATACCTGGAGCTTCCGACAAACAATATTGTTTGAAATATTTATTATAAAGAGCAGCATTATCTCTGCGAGCTTGATGCCATTTGTGCAAATGAGGAAACTTAACATTTAGCACAGCAGCTTGCAAAGCATCTAAACGGAAATTACCACCAACAAATTTGTGATGATATTTTGGTTCCATACCATGGTTGCGCATTTGTTTTAATTTAATATACATTTGTTCATCATTGGTAGTAACGAGCCCACCATCACCAAATGCACCAAGATTCTTAGTTGGGTAGAATGAGAAGCAGCCAATCAATCCCATAGAACCAACTCTTTTGCCATTTTTATATTGAGCACCAATTGCTTGGGCACCATCTTCAATAACTGGAATATTATGTCTATTGGCAATTTCTAATATTTCATCCAAATCTGCAGATTGGCCATATAAGTGAACTGGAATAATAGCTTTAGTCTTTTCAGTAATTTTTTCTTCGATAAGTGCCGGATTAATATTGAAAGAGACAGGATCGCTATCAACAAAAACGGGTATTGCGTTAAGTCTTGCAACTACACCGGCAGTAGCAAAAAATGAGTAAGTGGGCAGTATCACTTCGTCGCCTGGTTGAATATCCAAAGCCATCAATGCCATAAGCAAAGCATCTGTACCGCTCGAAACACCAACTGCATATTTTGAATCGCAATAGTCTGCTAAAGTATTTTCGAGAGTTTCTACTTCCTTGCCCAAAATTAACATTTGAGTTTCTGCTACGTTTAGTATTGCTTTTTCTAATTCTGGTTTTAAGCTCTGGTACTGAGCTCTAAGATCTAATAATGGTACTTGCATTTAAACTCCTATTATTCTTTTATTTCGATTAATTTAAATATTCCAATTTCAATCATCTCAAACTTAAATTCTTTATTTAATTTTTTGTAAGTCCAAGTTTCTATTGTCTTATTATTTTCCATTTTTGTTTCTATATTATCAGGCAACCCAAAAAGGATATGTATAGTGCCACGATCAGTTTTTGCACCATCTTTTTCGCTAATAGTCTGATAATTCATAAAGGCATAATCGACTCTTTTGTAATATTCGACCATGGCTTCGTTGTATGGTGTTTCTGGGCTAGGGTCTTTAGCTTTCCACCATTTGATTAATTTTGAATACATTTCCGATTTAGATCCGGAATTAATTTCATCGTAAGTACTGTCATCAACCATTTGATATAACAATTCAACTGCATATTCCGGATTTTTTAAAGATATGGGTTTATCGTCCCATCTAACTTCAAAATTAAATTCATATTTTTGATTGAAAGTATTATTATTAATTGTTAAAACATATGCCTCAGGGAAAAAACCTTCGGCAGGAAGTGAAATGTGAATCAATTTGTATTTGTCATTTGTGTCTGCACTAGTATTGACAGTAAGTTTAATATTAGACTTGTCATAATA
>CAZBNQ010000314.1:0-4212 GCA_964493035.1 uncultured Hyphomicrobiales bacterium
AATACGATATTTTTCCTTAATGAAATCATGGAAATAATAAACTTCAATATCATCATTATCAGTAGAATTTGCGGGATAAAGACCATAAGCTGCATTAATTTTAATGGACTTATTTCTAATAATTAAATCTATTAAATTATTTGCATCCTCAAATAATTTTCTTGCTTCATTTCCTTTGCTCGGATTATTGAATATTGCCGGATATCTTCCTTTCAACTCCCAAGTAACAAAAAATTGTGTCCAATTAATAAATGACCTAATCTGTTCAATTGGATAATCTTTCAATATATTCAAACCAAGTTTATTTGGTCTAATTATCTTATAATCTTCGTAATCAAATCTATATTTATTTTTTCTAGCTTCATCCAAACTCATTAAATTTTTTGCTGCATGAGTTTTTTCATGATTAGATTTTAACTCATTATATTCATTTTTCAATTTCAATACAAACTCATTTTTGTTTTCTCCTAAAAGAGAATTAACGGTAGGTACACTCTTCCCGGCATCTAACACATGAACAACAGGAGAATTGTAATTAGGAGCAATCTTGACCGCTGTATGGATTCTCGAAGTAGTAGCTCCACCAATCAGTAATGGTATTTCCATCGAATTTTTCTCAAGTTCTTTAGCTACATGAACCATTTCATCTAAAGAAGGTGTAATCAATCCGCTGAGGCCGATAATATCAACATTATTCTTTTTAGCTTCTTCAATAATTTTCTCGCAAGGAACCATCACTCCTAAGTCGATTATTTCATAATTATTACAAGCTAAAACCACACCAACAATATTTTTCCCGATATCATGCACATCACCCTTGACTGTAGCCAATAAAATTTTACCTGCAGAATTTTTGCCTGTCCCTTTCAATTCTTCTTCAATATATGGAATTAAAATAGCAACAGCCTTTTTCATTACCCTTGCGCTTTTAACAACCTGTGGCAAAAACATTTTTCCCGCACCAAACAAGTCGCCAACTACATTCATTCCGTCCATAAGAGGACCTTCAATCACCTTTAAAGGACTATCAAACTTCAATCTGGCTTCTTCGGTATCTTGATCAATATAATCAACAATTCCTTTAACTAAAGCAATTTTCAATCGTTCATCAACTTCAAGCGATCGCCAATCGGCTTCTTTAGCAACTTTTTCTGTCGATTCTTTGTATTTATCAGCAATTTCCAATAGCCTGTCTGTAGCATCAGATCTTCTATTAAGCACAACATCTTCAATTCTTTCTTTCAATAGAGGATCAATTTCATCATAAATAACTAATTGACCTGCATTAACGATACCCATATCCAAGCCGGCTTGAATTGCATGATATAAAAATACCGAGTGCATTGCTTCTCTTACAGGATTATTGCCTCTAAAAGAGAAAGAAATATTACTAATGCCGCCCGAAGTATAAGTACCCGGAAGATTTGATTTAATCCATCTGCAAGCTTCAATAAAATTAATAGCATAATTGTTATGCTCATCTATACCGGTACCAATTGTTAAAATATTTGTATCAAAAATTATATCCGAAGGTTCAAATCCAATTTCATCAACCAAAATGCGATAGGCTCTTTTAACAATTTCAATACGTCTATCAAAATCAACAGCTTGCCCTTCTTCGTCGAAAGCCATAACAATTACAGCAGCGCCATATTCGAGAGCTTTTCGAGCATGAGATTTAAAAACTTCTTCGCCTTCTTTCAAAGAAATGGAATTAATTATACATTTGCCTTGAATACATTTCAATCCTGCTTCAATAACTTCCCATTTTGAAGAATCAAGCATAATCGGTACTTTAGATATTTCCGGTTCAGATCCGATTTGATTCAAAAACATAGTCATAGACTTAACTGAGTCGAGCATTGCGTCGTCCATATTAATATCTATTATCTGAGCACCATTTTCGACTTGTTCTCGAGCAATTTTCAATGCTTCTTCAAAATTTTCTTCATATATCAATTTTTTAAATTTACTTGATCCGGCTACATTAGTTCTTTCACCGATATTAATAAAATTTGATCCGGGAAATACTTTCAAGGCTTCCAAACCTGATAAAGACAAATGAGATGACTTAGGTCTCAATTCTCTTGGCTTTAGTTTGCTGCATATTTTATTCATTGCGGCAATATGTTCTGGATTAGTACCACAACAACCACCAACAAGATTAAGAAACCCGCGTTCTGCATAGTTTTCTAATTCATCAGCCATCATTTCGGCAGTTTCGTCATATCCACCAAATTCATTGGGTAGCCCTGCATTTGGATACAAGCTAATATAACAATGTGCAAGATTAGATAATTCCTCAATAAATGGCTCCATTTGCTTTGTTCCTAGGGCACAATTGAGCCCGATAGACAAAAGATTTGGAGCATGCTTGACAGAATACCAAAAAGCTTCCAAAGTCTGTCCTGATAGTGTTCTACCCGAATTATCAGTTATAGTACCGGAAATCATCAAAGGAAGTTCTATTGAATTATCATAAAAGTACTTACGCACCGCAGCTATAGCTGCTTTACAATTTAAAGTATCGAATACGGTTTCGATCAAAAGAATATCCGCTCCTCCGTCCACCAATCCCCTTACTTGCTCATAATACGCATTCATTAATGTATCAAAATCAACACGTCTGAGACCTGGATTATTTACATCGGGCGATAGAGATGCAGTCTGATTTGTCGGACCAATTGCACCGGCAACAAACCTAGGTTTTGCGGGATTCAATAATGTATATTCTTCTGCTGCTTTTTTTGCAAGCTTGGCAGCTTCATAGTTTAATTCATATACAATGGATTCTAAATTATAATCTGATTGAGAAATTGAATTAGAATTGAAAGTATTAGTCTCGATTATATCAGATCCTGCATCTAGATAGTTTTTATGAATTTCAAGTATAATATCAGGCTGTGTAATAACCAAAAGATCATTATTACCTTTCAAATTTTTATGAAAACTTTGGAAACGCATACCCCTGAAATGTTCTTCTTCAAGTTTATAACGCTGAATCATTGTGCCCATAGCACCATCAAGCAATAAAATTCTTTCATTCAGTAACGATTTCAATTTTTCAAAATTATTGGCAGCCATAGTTCAACCCAAATTCAAAATAATCAAACAAACATGACGATTGATACAAATATTAGTTTGTAAATCATTGATATTTACATTTTTTTAAAATACTTGAACAGATGAGAGGCTAGTTAGTGATGTAAAATTCATTAGAGCTTTTTTCTAATATCTGCTCTAAATAATTTTCCAGATTACGTTTATATAAATTAAAGTTTTCGATTTGTTCATCCAATTCGGTATTTTCCTTATTCACCCAGGCACGATCAAATACTTTATCACGAAACATAAGAGGAAACTCACCTTCCAAAGTTTCGATATCAATCTTCATTCTTTCGATAAGCAAAGTATATCTTTTGATTTCATTATTAAAAGCAGCAGTGTCTTCTAATTTTTTCCTTGTTTCAAGTTCCGAAGAATACTTTTCGAATAAATAAGATAGTTTTTCATACTCGTGAGCTTGCCAAGTGGAATAAAGTTCTGCCCAATAATGAGGATAGCCGGGATTAATTTCAGGGAAAAAGTAGCGAATTATTTGTTTATAAATTTCAAGTATCCAATCAGCTGGTTCAATATTAAAATCTTTATTCAAAGCCTCGACCAATTCAATCCTTTTTTTGAAAGATTCGGCACGATAAGTCCATTCTTTCATTTCATTTGCTACTTTGACTGCAATCACAGTAATATCGGGCTTTTGATTCAACTTCATATAAGATTGGACGTAGCTAATTGTTTTTTTGAGTTTTAAAACATCTATTTCGCGATTGAATAGTTCGAGCTTTCTCTTGCCAAATACTCTGAAATACTCATGCTCAATTTTGGGAAGGCTTATGAACAAATAAACATCGCGTTTTGCTATCAAATCGATCAATTCATTTTCCAATGAATCTATTCTTGACTGCAACTCGCTGTTATCTTCGTTTAGTTCGACTAATTGTCCGAACTCATTTATATAACTATTACTTTTCATATTTACACTCATCAATTTCTAAGTATAAACACGAAAAAGTCAATTTAGAATTGTTGTTAATATGTCTTCAATTTTTAGTACTCTCTAAAAACAAAATACCCTCGCAATTTGCGAGGGTGAATTGTTAAATATTATCTCTCCACTATCACCGGCACACAATCATTAGTGCCATTGTGTTT
>CAZBNQ010000315.1:0-4211 GCA_964493035.1 uncultured Hyphomicrobiales bacterium
CGAATTAGAAGCTATCACTGGAAGTTTGAACTTTTTCTTAATTTATTTTCTTGGGATGATAATAGCTGTCATTCCATCATTTATTAAATATAGAAACAGCTATTCCTATGCCTCTTTAGGAGCATCAGGCGGGATTTCTGCTATATTATTCAGTGCAATTGTTTACTCACCATTTTCAACAATACGTTTGTTTCCAATTCCTTTTGGTATTCCGGCTTTCCTTTTTGGTATTTTATATTTGGCTTGGTGTTGGTGGGCATCACGAAAATCTGATGATCTGATCAATCATGAAGCACATCTTTGGGGAGCAGTTGCCGGAATTATATTAACTTTAGTCTTAGACAGATCATCTCTTACTTTTTTGATTCAATCTTTTAATTAGTTATTATAAATTTATTAATACAAATTTTAACTTTGTATCATTTTTATTTTTAAGTTTAAACTAATTAAGCTAATTTTGATGTTTGGTATTTTGTAAATACAAGCGACGAATAATCGTCGTTATAAAATTGTTGAAATTGTAAAATTATTATAAAGACGAATAAAATGTTGAATTTTCTGACGAAAATATTCGGAAGTAAAAGCGATAAAGATATAAAGCTGATAATGCCTATTGTCGATGAAATCAATCGCATATACAAAGAATATGATTCTCTTAGTGACGAACAAATTAAACATAAGACAATTGAGTTTAAGCAAAGAATCAACGAAAAAGCTGCTCCGATAGAAAACGAAAAAGCTGAATTGAAGCATAAACTGATCAATACTGAACTTGATGCTCAGGAAACTATGGATGTTTCTGCTAAAATTAAATCTTTGGAAAAAGAATTATTCGAAACTATCAATGAAGAGCTTAGCGAAATGCTTCCCGAGGCTTTTGCTGTTGTAAAACAAGCTTGCTATAGGCTTAAAGAGCAACGCCATGCTTATGTTTATGCAGGGCAAAACTCAATCTGGGATATGGTTCCATATGATGTTCAGTTGATCGGTGGCATCGTTTTGCATCAAGGCAAAATCTCTGAAATGGCTACTGGCGAAGGTAAAACTCTTGTTGCTATTTTGCCACTATATCTTAATGCTCTCGCTGGCAAAGGTGTTCATCTCGTTACTGTCAACGATTACTTAGCAAAACGTGACTGCGACTGGATGAGACCTGTTTATGAATTCTTAGGGCTTAAAGTGGACGCTATTCAGTCTAATATGGAGCCCGACGAAAGAAAAAGAATTTATGATTTTGACATCACTTATGGCACTAATAATGAATTTGGTTTCGATTATCTTCGCGATAATATGGTTGTCGAATCCGAACAAATGGTGCAACGTGAGCATTGGTATGCAATCGTAGACGAAGTGGACTCTGTGCTTATCGACGAAGCTCGTACTCCTTTGATTATTTCAGGTCCGGTTGGTTCTGCCGATCAGAAATTTGATGAAATGAATCCTCGCGTTAAAAGATTGGTCGAAGCCCAAACTAAATTTGTAAATCAAATTATTATGGAAGCCGAACGGTTAATCCAATCCGGTACTAAGGAAGACCGAGAAAGAGCCGGTGTGAATATTTTAAGAGCACACCGAGGCTTGCCCAAACACAAACGCCTGCTCAAAATGATGCAGGAACCGGAGCTTCAAAAACTCAAAACTGAAACAGAACTTTTCTTCCTTAGAGATCAAGGTAGAAAAATGCATGAAATAGATGATGAACTTTTCTATACAATCGACGAAAAAAATCATTCTATTGATATTTCTGAAAAAGGCAGACAATTACTTTGCAAATCTCAGGAAGATCCTGATATGTTTGTTATTCCTGATATTGCTGCCGAATTAAGTGCTATAGAAGGCGACTTGAGTCTGAGCGATGACCAAAAAACTTTAAAACGTGATGCTTCACATTTGCTCTTTGCTGAAAGAAGCGATAGAATCCATACTATTCATCAGCTTCTTCGAGCTTATTCTTTATATGAAAAAGATATCGAATATGTTGTGCAAGACAATAAAGTTATGATTGTTGATGAGTTTACAGGTCGTATACTCGATGGTAGACGCTATTCGGATGGTTTGCATCAAGCTATCGAAGCTAAAGAAAGTGTTACTGTCGAAAGAGATACTCAAACTTTAGCAACTATTACTTTGCAAAATTATTTCAGATTGTATCATAAACTTGCAGGCATGACCGGTACTGCCGAAACCGAAGCTGCAGAATTTGATAAAATTTATAAGCTTGACGTGACTGTTATCCCAACAAACCGCCCTATTCAAAGAGATGATATGGACGATTTGATCTATAAGACTAAACGTGAAAAATATAATGCTATAGCCGACGAAGCTAAAAGATTAATTGCTGAAGGCAGAGCAGTGCTGATTGGTACTACTAGTGTCGAAGTTTCCGAAATTTTGAGCAAACTCCTCAATCGTCAAGGCTTAAAACATAATGTATTGAATGCCAAACACCATGCTCGTGAGGCTGAGATTGTTGCTCAAGCCGGGCACAAAGGTGCTTTGACCATTGCTACCAACATGGCAGGTCGTGGTACCGACATCAAGCTCGATCACGAAGTAAAGAAAAATGGTGGCTTGGCTATTATTGGTAGCGAACGCCATGATGCCCGCCGTATCGATAGACAGCTCAGAGGCCGCGCTGGTCGTCAAGGCGATCCCGGAAGCTCCCAATTCTTTATTTCTTTAGAAGATAATTTGATGAGACTCTTCCAATCTGATGCTTTAGCCGGTATTATGTCTAAACTTAATATACCTGAAGGCGAGCCTATTCAGCATTCTATGATTACCAAATCCGTAGAAAGAGCTCAGAAAAAAGTTGAAGAAAACAACTTCTCTATTCGTAAACGTCTGATCGATTATGATGATGTTATGAACCAACAAAGAGAAGTTATATATAATCGCAGACGCTCTGCTCTTAGAGGTGATAGACTCAAAGGTGAGTTATTCGAATACGTCGAAGATTTAGCTATTGATTTCTTCGATCAATATCATCCAGATCTCGATTTCGAAGGCTTGCGTAATGCTGTGAGAGCCAATTTGCTTAGCGAAATTGATATAAGTGAAGAAGAATTCAGAACTATCAGACGCGATGATTGTGTAGATCGTATTATCAAAACAGCTCAAGCTTTCTATAATAGAAAAGAAGAGTTGCTCGGCCCTGAATTTATGGCAAGACTCGAACAAGTTGCAATTTTGCAAACTATCGACGAAAAATGGAGAGAGCATCTTCGTGTTATGGATGATTTGAAAGAAGGTATTCACCTACGTTCTTATGGTCAAAAAGATCCTTTGCTCGAATATAAAGGCGAAGCTTATAATTTATTTGTTGAATTGATTAAAGACATTAATAAGTCATTTATTCAATTTGCTTTCAAATACTTCCCTCAACAAGTTATTTTAGAAAGAAGACCTGAAGAAGCTTCTAATGTGTCTGTTTCTAGACCTGATGTTTCTGTTCCTAAAGTCAGACAAGCTACACAGCCAACTAGACTTAAGTATCAGCACGATGAAGAAGTGCCAGCTTTCATTACAGGAGGAATGCCAAAAGCTGAAGCACCTGCTGAAGCATCACCTACTCCTGTGCAAAGTATCAGACGAAGCGAACCAAAAATTGGCAGGAACGATCCATGCCCTTGCGGAAGTGGGAAAAAATATAAAAAATGCCACGGTGCTAATGAATTTGCTAATTCTGATTAGTGTTTTTTAACTTGTTTTAAATATTGAGGCTATCTTGATTTTCATTAAGATAGCCTCTTAAAAATATAAAGGATTGAATTATGATTAAAAAGTTGTCTTTTTATCTCTTAATTTTTGTCTCTTTGCTAAGCTGCAGTGCACAAAGTTCTAAACCTATTATAGTTGTTACTAGCAATCCTATTGCTGCAATATTAAATGAAATTGCAGGTCCTAAGACTGAAGTATTCAGATTAGTTCCTCCTGGAGCTTCTCCTCATACATATCAACCTAAACCCTCTGATATGTATAAAGTACAAGCTTCCACTGTTATGATCTATGTTGCCGAAAATGCTGACGGCTGGGCTGCCTCTCTTCCGGCAAAATCCAAAATTAAACTGATGGACTTGCTACCTGATAGCCTTAAATTAAATTTTAAAGCTGAATATTGCTGCAAAGATTCAAATATTAAGGTCAAAGAACATGATCATAGTAAACATGCCGAAGGCGAACATCATCATGACTTAGATGAAATCGATCCT
>CAZBNQ010000316.1:0-4206 GCA_964493035.1 uncultured Hyphomicrobiales bacterium
AGTTACTCAAAGGATTTTCACAATTTGCACAAAGTAAAATCAATATTTAGATAAGTAACCCCATGCTGTCTTGAATAGTAACAAGAAGAAGAAGAATGAACACAAATTGTAAGAATTGTTTTATGATAGGCAAAAATGATTTAGTCACAAAAAAATAGTAAAAAATAATGCTGTATATATTATAGAGACAGGTCTGAGACCTGCCTCTACAGAAAATATGTATAAATGCCATTTTTATAGAAAGATGGTCGATTCGACTTTTAAGATAGCCATATTCTTTTTCATTTTATGTATATCTTTAAGTATATATTCAATTTTAATGGCTGTGATCTATACTCAATCTTATACCACCATAAAACATTCTGCCGATAACCGGACCCCAAATAATAGAGCTATCGAAATATTTTCCGAATGGATCTTTTGCCGATAGAATTGGATGATGCTGAACATAATCAGTAAGGTTTTCGCCACCGACATAAATTTCAAATCCTTCGAATTTTTTAGTGATCTGAGCATAAAGAAGTACAAATGAAGGGAAATCTTCTTTTAGTCTGAATTCTTCAGGATTTGCCGAAGTATTGGGTAGTCTGCCACCACCATTATATTCTGCTGTAAAGTCAAAGCTCCAATCTTTATCCTTTGTATCATAGACTAAGTTTAAGAAGCCTTTGTGTCTGCTTTGGAGTGGTTTGTCTTCAAGTTTACCGTTAATTGTTTGTTTAACGTCGTTTAATCTGTAAGCTGCAGTCAAAGTCAATCTTTTAATTGGTTCAAAGTTTACATCAATTTGGAAACTATTTGAATAAGAATCACCATTCAAATTGGAGAATATTGCTTTGCTTGGATCGGTATCCAAATCCAAAATAACTTGGTTTTCGAATTGAGTACGGTAATATTCAGTATTCCAGTTCCAAGTAATACCCAAAAAGTCGAAAGTAGTAGAAGCATTCAAACCATAGTTCCAGGCAGATTCTTCCTTCAAATTATTAGGAACAATAATATCTCTCGAAGTGGCTAAAAGTCCGGTGTTTTCCATATAAACATGTGGAGTACGGAAACCTTTTCCGGCAGATGCTCTAATAGTAGTTTCATCAGAAACAGCCCATTTTGCATGAAAACGAGGAGTAATGAATGTCTTATATTTATTATGAAAATCTGCTCTAATACCAGCAAGTAAAGTCAAACCTTCAATTCCTGAGTAAGTATATTCAGTGTAAATACCGGGAACTGATTCATATTGGCTGTTATTAAGAGTATCCATGTGTTCCAAATAATTGTCGTATTGGTAACTGAACCCACTTGTCATGCTGTGGCCTTCGTGTCCTAATTCATTTTGGAAGAGTATATTTGTGTAGAATGAGTTTTGTTCTACGTCATAATCTCTTTTGCCAAAATTTGAATTTTGCTTGTGGTGAGAAGCAGAAACGATGGTGCCAAGGCTTGAAAATGGTTCATCATTAAAGATATAGCCGTTTTTTGTAAAGAATTCATAACGGCGAGTAACTACATCAATACCATAAAGATTTTGTTTGTCGTCGGTATAGCCTTTTTGTCCGCCTTGTCTATCTTCGTATAGACCTTTAATACCAGTAACAGATTCGTAATGTTCGCCTTGATATTTCCAACGATTGAACAAATTTAATTGTTTAACCATAGGTTTATCAATGAATTTATCATTATTATGATCAATTTCGCTACCGAAATAATTTCCATGAACCATAAGCATAGTACTTAATTCTTCGGTAAGTTCCATAGTATGATCAATATTGATTTCGCCTCTACCATTATCATCTCCATAGATGTTGATAAAAGTAGGGTTGTGTTTTTCAGGTTTTTTGTAGTCGATATTAATTTGTCCGGTCATAGACTCATATCCGGTAGTAACTGAAGCAGAACCTTTAGAAACTTGAATTGATTCCATCCAAGGTCCTGGCACATAAGCCAATCCATAAGCCGCTCCAATACCTCTAAGAGTAGGAACTTTTTCTGCAAGCATTTGAGAATAAACACCAGCTAAACCTAATAATTGAATGCGCTTAGCGCCAGAAACAGCATCACTGTATTCTACGTCCACCGAAGGGCTGGTTTGGAAGCTTTCTGCAAGGTTGCAGCAAGCAGCTTTTTTTAGTCCGGCAGAAGTAATTTTTTCTACTTTGATTGGATCAATTTTGGAAATAACCTGGCCGGGTTCGTCACCATATACTTTAACTTCTTTTGTAGAAGCATTCAATTCGAGAACGACTTCCATATTATCTTTTATTTCTTCATCAGGAATAGTATCTCTTTTATATCCTGTGTAGGAAACAATAAGACTATGACCATGATCATGACCGTGATCATTTATATTGATTTCGAATTGTCCGTCTTTATTAGTAAGAGTGCCATTTTTTTCGCCGAGAACGAAAACACTTGCATTTTTGAGTGGAGTTTTTTTCATATCTGCATCTTTACCATAAACAGTTCCGGTAATTTTTTTTGCAGACATTGAAGCGGAAATTGCTAAGAAAAGCAAAGCAATTATAAATATTTTTTTCATTTTATATTCCTCATTAATTATCAATTAAATATACTATTATTCAGTTATTTACACTAACACGCGCAAATATCAAACGATCAAAAATCGCGAGATTAAGAACAATAATAATCTGATAATGAGGAATAATGAATAAATTCGATTATTCTATCGGGGATTAATTCAAATTCTGGTGGACCAATCGAAGAAAAGTCTATTTCTTGTGATGGATTGGTGAAAGAAATTGGTTGAGTGTAATCAACAGTGTGTGTGATAACAAACTGAGTAGAAACATCATGCTCGACTTTAACAAAGTCTAAATCGAGGGCAATATGATCAGTAAAATCTTCGCAGCATTCAGATTCTTCGAACAATACTTTGTTTAGAGACTTAGTATCGTCCATTTTGCAATGAGGGCACATTTCGTGCGAATGATGATGATTTGTGTGGTCGCAAAGAAAATCTGCTTTGACTAATGCAGTTTGAATTTTACCAGTGTGATGGCATAAATGATGATAAATGTTGAATCCTATTGTAGAAATCAACAGTGAACTAATCATCAATATGGTAATCACTTTTTTCATATTAAAATTATATACGCACAAAATTAATGATTATTATTAATATAAACAAAAATTTAGTGCGTATTCTCAAAAAAAAAGATAAAAAAGTCTTTATTGTTCTTTTAAAGTATTAGAAGCCCAAAGAAATTTATTTCTTAATAAATCATAGAAAGAGCTTTCCATAGGTTTGATTAGTTTCACTTTTGAGGGAGAAAGCGAAATAACTACCGAATCACCATCCTTAAGGTTACGTTCGACAACACCATCGGCAACGAAATTGGCTTCGCCGGTAGGAGTTTTAACGATAATTTTAAATTCATTAGAATCAGGAATTACCAAAGGTCTATAAGTCAAAGAATGTGGTGATATCGGAGTAATACAAATAGCTTGAGTCGATGGAGAAATAATAGGACCACCACAAGACAATGAATAGGCAGTAGAGCCGGTTGGAGTGGTAATAATCAATCCATCCGCACGATAAGCACCAATATAATGCTCATTAGCATAAGCATGGAGTGTAATCATGCGCGGAGTATTCTTTTTTTCGACTACAAAATCGTTGAGTGCGTATAATTTTTCGCCGTTGATAGTAGTTTCTAAAACAGTTCTATCCACGACCCGGTAATTACCGCAAAGTATGTCTTTAATATTTTTTTCGATATTATCGACGCTATATTCTGCCAAAAAACCAAGTCTTCCGACATTGAACCCCATAATGGGAATATCCGAATTGATCAATTTTTGAGCAGCAGAAAGTATAGTGCCATCACCGCCAAAAGAAATAACTATATCAGCGAAATTATCAAAATCATTAGGATCGACAGCTTTAATTTTTGGTTGAAGCTCTGGGTCGAATTGCTCAATAGCTTCTTTGCGTGCACAACACTCGGCGCCATGCTCTAATAAAGCTTTAGCGGCGAGTTCTGCATATTTTGCCACATCCTTTTTTTCTGAGTATTCAAACAAGGCGAAACGCTTCATACATCTCCATCAAATAAAAAATTTGTGCAAATTTATGAAAAAAATTATTTTTACAACCGAAATTAATTAAAAATCTTTTCAGTACAAAAGATAATTGAGAAAAAATTACTGATATTATTATTCATTAATAAAAGATTCATAATATTATTT
>CAZBNQ010000317.1:0-4170 GCA_964493035.1 uncultured Hyphomicrobiales bacterium
CGGGAAAGTTTATCGTTAAAATAGGGGAATCTATAAATAATATTGATAATATTGATGCTGCTATCTTTTGAAATAGCTAACGCACAAATATATCCAATGAGTATAGGACCGGAGCTCTCATATAAATTCGGTATATCGACAGTAACCACACCATTAGGAAGAAAAAACGGATTAGGATTTTCGAAGATTCCGGATGTAGGATTGGCATATTATATGCCGATGAGTCAGAATTATAATCTTGGATTGCTCGCGAATATCAGCTACAGCAACTATTCTTATATAATCAAAAATGCTAACAAATCGAGCGATGATTATGCTTTTCATCATAGCTATTTAGTGATAAGTCCTAATTTTTATTCTCGTGGTCTAATACTTGGATTTGGCATAGGCATACCATTGAGTGCAAATTATGATGGAGTAGAAATTAAAACTTCAACAATGAAAACAATGGTAGAATTAAAATTAGGTGGAGAATTTTCACTCTACGAAGATGAAACCGGGAGGTTGAATTTCTTTGTGCTTGGGCATTATATGCTTTCGGATATTTTCGATAATTTTGTAAAAAATGATCCATTGAAAAATGTATTAGGAACAGATGAACCAATAAATACAAAACATAATCCAAGAACTGCGTCTATAAATCTTGGATTCAATTTTGTCTTTAATTTGACCGGTGTTACATTTGAAGAAGTACAAGAATAATATAATAAGATTTGTTTTGATTTGTATATCGGCTTGTATCTTAACTGATTCAAGCCTTTATTCTATTGACGAAAGCAGACCTGTAGAAGTAAGGATGATAAGATCTTATGGCGAAACTGAAGATGCAGCTCCTATTTTGCTTATCAATTCATCAAAATATAAGCCGAGATATGGAGAAAATGAAGTTAATATCGAAATTGACGTGAAGGCTAATGTTCCTCCAAATCTTTATGTTTTGTTCGTGCATTGCAAACCCGATTGGAGCGAAACGGAAAATATTTTTTATCAGGATATTGCCAACCTGCGCTATAGTAATATAAATTGGTCCAGTGCTACATATATGGACTCTTGGTATAGCCATAGAGGTAGGATTACAGTGCCTAATATGTCTATTAAATTTAAGTATTCCGGCAATTGGAAAGCAAAATTTTATGAATATGGAAGAGATTCTGTGTTGCTTGGCGAAGCAAGATTTTTTGTTGTTGAGCCACGTGCAGATTGCTTTTTAAATATGTATACTGATATTTACAACAGCAAGTTTAATGTTACTCGCACTAGTTATACACTCGAAGCAGTAGTCAATTCATCTGAGCTATTACTTGATAATTCGTTTTCAAGTGCAGTATTTTATAGAAAGCATCGTTGGTATGAGCCATATTATTGCAGTGAGCGCAATGATTTGAATTTGAGTAATGAACATCTTCGATATCCGCCCGAAACAAGCATAAGTGGATTTTATAAAGTCAGAAAATTATTCAGAGCGGTTGGTGTGCCTGCCGAAAATGAATACAGAGTGCTCTATATGATGAATTATGCTCAATTTCCAAGCAGTGGCGGTGCAGTAAGACTGCCTTTTTCGGATTTTATCAGGAACGGGAGCTTCAGCGAATATGATAATGAAGGAGCAATGAATACGCGCTCAGTTTCTTCTGCAATAGATGATTATGTGTTGATTGAATTCCTTTTGGATCCAGACGGGCATATTAGCAAGCATGATGTTTTTGTAGTGGGTTCTTTCAATAATTGGAAACCTGATAAAAACTGGCAGATGTATTGGGACGAAGACGAAAGATTTTATAAATTAAGGCAATGGGTGCGCCGTGGTGTTCATGATTATCTCTATGCAAGCGGCAAATTGATTTATGATGAAAATAGGGTTGTCGAATTTTCGACAGACGAATTTGAAGGAAATTCCTCGAGTTCTGCCCATCAGTTTGTTTGTTTTATTTATTATAAGGATATGACCTATGGCGGGTATGATGCTTTGATTGCTGTCGATATCAATGATATTTATAGTTATTATCGTTAGTTTATTGCACTATCATTTTGTCTAATTTCTCAAAAAAAGCTGCTCTATATTTTTCACTGATCGGAATTTCATTTGTTCCTATAAATATTTTATTCTTTTCTATGTTATTAATCTTATCCAAAGCCACAATATAAGATTTATGTACTCTGCAAAACTTAGATTCGGGCAGCACAGTTTCAAATTTTTTAAAATTATTGAGAGTCATGATTTTTTGATTTTCTGTAACAATTTTTAGATAATCTCCCATTCCCTCAATGTAGAGTATATCGTCAAAAAATATTTTCTTAAGTTTATGGTCGGCTTTTACAAAACAATAATTACCGATGTTTGTATCATTTATTTGGTTATTAAAACTTAGAGAATTTTGATTCTTTAGTTTCAATCTGTCTATAGTCTTATCGATAGAAACTAAAAATCTATCGAAGGGAATAGGCT
Source organism: uncultured Hyphomicrobiales bacterium (assembly GCA_964493035.1). Lineage (GTDB taxonomy): Bacteria > Bacteroidota > Ignavibacteria > Kapaibacteriales > UBA2268 > JAUQWR01. The sequence continues at coordinate 2,447 of CAZBNQ010000317.1, forward strand.
TAAGCAAAAAATCAACAACATCGAGTTCAAATCCCTTAAGAGCATATTTGTCGTAGGCAGAAGTAAAAATAACCATTGGTTTATTAGGTAAAATCGATAAAAGTTGAATGCCGTTAAGGTCTTTCATGTGTATATCAAGAAAGAGCAGATCTACCTGATTAGCTTTTAAATATTGAAGTCCTTCAATAGGATCGGTAAAGCTGGCTTTCAAATCCAAAGTTTGGATTTTTGAGCAATAAGATTGAATTATTTCTAGAGCAAGAGGCTCATCATCTATTGCAACAGCATTAATCTCCATGCTTATTCTCCATAATAATTGTTGCAATAAACTCATTTTCGTTTACCATAATATCAAATTTGTGAGTTTCGGGATAGATAAGTTCAAGCCTTCTTTTCACATTTTTTAGTCCTATCCCGAATGAATCTTCAATATTTGAAGAGTCTGCATCGAAATAATTCTTTACTTGAAAATTTATGATATGCTCATCAGCATAAAGCATCATCTGAATTGCAGGCGAATGGTTTTTCGAGCAATACTTAAACGCATTTTCGACTAATGATATGAAAAGTAGTGGCGCAGTATATTTATTATCAATATTGCCATGCACTTCAAATCTCACAAAATCTTTGCCTGGAAACCTTAATGTTTGTAATTCCACATAGCTTTTCAAATATTCAAGTTCTTCTTTTAAGCTTACAAATTCAGTATTAGAAACATTTAGCATATATCTCATAATACCAGACAATTTAAGAATGCCGGCAGGCGCTTCGTCTGATTTTTTAAGTACCAAAGCATAAATATTATTAAGAGTATTGAATAGAAAATGAGGATTGAGCTGCGACTTGAGCAAAGCAATTTCTCCGGCTTGATTTCTATTTAGCAACTCTGATTTTAATTGCTGAGAGCGCACCCAGTCTAAAGTATATCTCAAAGTAATAGGAACAAATGAAAATCCAAGTGTATTAAGAAATTCTTGGGAAGCCGCTGCCAGGTTGAGATGAATTTCTGTTGGCGAAATTCCTGCAAGCATCAATACGCCAATGGTAGAGTATATTCTAACAACAGTGAAACCTATAACAAAAAGCGAGAAAAAAGCAGTAGTTTTAGCTATTTTATGCTTTAGTTTTAGTTCCGGGCTTGCAGCTAAATATGCAATATAGAAGTTAATTATGTTGAGTACGGTATTTGCAAAAAAGTAAACATAAATTGACTTTGGATAATCATGTTCGGGGAAAATTAATGGTAGAGATGGGAAAAATATATAGAAAATCCAAAATATTACATGAATTAATATTACTACACTTTTTTTCATTGTCATTCACTCGTAATAATCATAATAGAATATTACGTAAAAAATTGAGATAAGTTAGGCGTTTTATATAATTTATTAGAGATTTTATTTGCTGATATTAGCAATATATTATTATGATTTTATAAATTTACTTGCTTCTCTCAATATAAAATCTCTCAAACATGTTGGAACTTTGCCGGTAACTTGTTCGTAGAAATTCGAAATTATAGGCTCAGATTGAAATCTCGGAAGAAAATGAAGAAAAATCATTACTAATATTAATCCTTTATTTAAGCCTTCATTCTTTTTAAGTTGATAAAACCTAAAAGGATTGACCGAGTCAAAAATAATTTTCATATTAATAGTTTTATTTATTAAATCAGTAACTTCATAAAAATCTAAATTTTCGTAGCCGGTAATCTCTACTCCTCG
>CAZBNQ010000318.1:0-4161 GCA_964493035.1 uncultured Hyphomicrobiales bacterium
CTGAAAATTCATGGGATAAACCTATCTTTCAATTTGACTTATCAAATTGGGATTCTTTATCAATTATAAATTCAAAATATAAAATTACTAGTTCATTAACTCCTTCTTTTCAATTTACAATTTTCAATCAATTAATATTAGGAGCTAACAGTCAAGATAAAAATATTGTCTATTTAGAAAATCCAAATGATAAGGGAGATAAACTGATAATAAAAAAGCAGCCATTCATTGGAGTTTCTTCATATTTTAATATTAAAAATCATTTTTTTCATAATTATGAACTTAATTATATAAAAAGGCCGGGGACAATATGTTTAGGTGATACTGTTAACTTTGAAATATCCTCTTTTATGAGTGATTATGATAGATCAATTGCAAAAAATGTAAAATGGAGATTTAAAAATGGAAAAATAATAAATTCAAATAAAGCTTTTTTATCAAATTTTAATTATAGTGATACTGGTTGGTATTATTTGTATGCTGATTTACCTGACTATTCAGTTTTTGATAGTATATATGTAAGATTAGATAACAATTATAAAATTCCAACTGTAACTAAGACACCTAATCAAAAAGTATGCTATGGTACAAAAGCAAAACTAAATGTTAATGAAGATTTTGTTAAGTATATTTGGTCTACAGGTGATACAAGTAAAAGTATTGAAGTAATAGCACCAGGCTATTATTATGTAGATTGTTTTTATAGTACGTGCTGCTCTAATAGATATGTGATAAATTTAGATTCGCAAGAAAAACTTGATATTAAAATTTTAGGTAAATCAGATTATTGCATAGGTGATACAATTGAATTAAAATGCGATAAAGAATTAAAATCATATTTTTGGAGTAATGGGGAGAAAGGAGCGAGTATTAAGATTGCTAACCCAGGCAAATATTGGCTAAGAGGGATTGATTCAAATGCATGTATTGGATTTTCAGACACACTAAATATAAATTTTCACCCGAAACCTAAAATAAAAATTAAGGGATTAAAAAGTCTTTGTTCTAATTCTGTGACTGAATATTTTTCCGATTTATTCACAAATACTGATTATTATTGGACTGTAGAAAATGGTGAAATTTTGTATCAAAATAATGAGAAATGTAAAGTTAAATGGAATAATAAGAATGGTGTTATAAAATTACTTGCTATAAATAGAATTAGTCAATGCAACTCGATTGATAGTATTGAAGTGATAATAAATAATGAAATTAAAACAAGTATTAAATGTTCTTCAAAAGGTATTTGCCAAGGTTCGAGCGTAACTTTAAGTTTAGATGACAAATATAAAAATTACTTATGGAATAATGGTAGCAAAGATTCTTCTATTGTAATTACAAAACCTGGAAATTATTGGGTCGAAATTGAATCTTTTGATGGTTGTAGGGGTATTTCCGATACTGTTACTATAAATGAATATTCAATGCCAGTAATTAACTTAAGCGGAAATATGTCTATTTGTCTTGGTGACTCAACCGCAATTTCAGTCGATAATGATTTTACAAAAATATTATGGTCAAATAATAGCATTGGAAAAACATGCAAGTTTGGAAAACCAGGAATATATAAAGTGATTGTTGTTGATTCAAACGGTTGTGTTGCTGAAAAGACATTTGAAATTACAAGTGTTAATAAGTTAGATTTGAGTTTGACTCCTCAGATTGAATTTAATGATACTTACATCGGTTTTATCGATAGTTTATTAGTTGAAATAAGAAATAATGGGGAAGATGCAATAATTTCAGAACTCAATTTCATTCATAATAATAAATTTGAACTTAAAGCTGAGAAAGAAATTCCAATAAATCTTTCTAAAGGAGAAAAAGTAAATGTTTGGATATATTATTATACTAATGATTTAAATATTGCCAGAGATACTATTATTATTATTTCTAATAATTTATGTGGGAAAATCATTGTCCCTGCTTTTGGTATTGCCAATGCACTTCCCGAAACAAAGCTTAAGCTTTTTATACCAGATACGAGTGCTTTAATTGGTGATATTAATTTTAAAATTCCAATATTTATGGAAAATTCAAAAAAAATTGAACCTTTAAACTTTAGTATGGATATTGAATGTCTTTCTGATGTTTTCTGGTATAATAATATAAGTAATAACATTTTAGTTGATAAAGTTTCAAAAAATGATAGTACCATACTACAATTAAAATTTTTAACTAATAGTATGGAAGCAGGATTGCATAAAATTGCTGAAATTAGTGGTTTACCATTATTATCTAAGCATAAATCTAGTATATTTAAAATATCCAATATCAATTCAAATGCCCAGGCAATGCTTATTGAAACAGTAGATGGCAAACTTACTACTAATGGCGTTTGTGCTCAAGACTTAAGGCCAATTCAAATTATTAAATTACCAAGATTTAGTGTATTAGAACAACCGGTTGAAGATATTTTAAAGATTAAACTTGACGATACATTAGAACTGTTTGTTGAAATATTTGATGTGAATGGAAGAATAATCAAACAAATAAACTTGACTGAAGGGATAAATAATATTGATGTAAGTCAGATTCCTGTTGGCTTTATTTAATTAGGAATTCAAATACTTCAATAATATTCATAAAAAATAATTGAAGTTCAATTTAATTTAAAAGTTAAATAAAAAGTCGATAAGAAAATGATCTTACCGACTTTTTAATATTAGATCTAAAGGTCTTAAATATACTCTTTAATTTCTAATTCACCATTAAGTCCATAATAAGCACCTTCGGTGAGAGCTTGCATTTCGTCTTCGCCAGGATAAATAACAATATTACCTAGGAATGAAATTTTTTCGAGCATATAATCCATCAAAGGTTTTGAGCGAGCCATGCCACCTGTAATGATAATAGCATCCATTTTGCCATCTAACACAACTGCAGCAGCACCAACTTCTTTAGCTACTTGATAGCCCATTGCATAAAACACTTTGTTGAACAGCTCATTGCCTTCCATTGCTTTTACTTCGATTTCGTAAGCATCGTTAGTACCAAGATAAGCAACACAGCCACCTTTGCCAGTAATTAATCTTTTTACTTCGTGCAATTGATATTTGCCGGAGAAACATAATTTTGACAATTGGCCAACTGGTAATGTGCCAGTACGTTCGGGTGAGAATGGACCTTCGCCATCTAAAGCATTATTGACATCTACTACTTTGCCTTTTCGATGAGCACCAATAGAGATACCACCACCAAGATGAACAACTACTAAGTTCAAATCTTCATATTTTTTGTTGTTTTCGCGAGCGTATCTGCGAGCAACAGCTTTTTGATTAAGAGCATGGAAAATGCTTAATCTTGGAAGTTCAGGATGGCCAGAAAATCTAGCGATTTCATCCATTTCATCTACCACAACAGGATCTACAATAAAAGCAGGTATATCTTTGCCAGATAATTTTGCAATTTCATTTGCAATGATACCACCAAGATTAGAAGCGTGTTCGCCCATAGGTGATTTTTTTAAATCTTCGATCATTGTAGGATTAACTTTGTAAACACCGCCAGGAATTGGTTTAAGCAAACCGCCACGCCCAACAACTGCATCCAAAGTATCAGGTGCAGCACCATTATTATTCAAAAATTCGACAATGATATTTTTGCGAAACTCATATTGATCGATAATTGAAGGATATCTGCCAATTTCTTCGGCACTATGTTTTAGGTTCTGCACAAATAACGGATTTAAGTCTTCATATACAGCGATTTTAGTCGATGTAGAACCCGGATTAATTGATAATATTCTCATTTCCACTCCAAATTAAAATGATGCCGCTAAAGCAATTGACATTAATTTACTTCTATCAGAGTCTGCTCTAGAAGTGAGCACAATAGGAACAGCTGCACCAAGAATAACAGCTGCAACATTAGCATTCGAGAAGTAAGTAAAACATTTATATAAAACATTGCCGACTTCGATGTTTGGAACTACTAATAAATCAGTATCTCCGGCAACGTCAGAAACAATTCCTTTGTGTTCGGTTGCTTCTTTTGAGACTGCATTATCAAAAGCTAAAGGACCATCGATAATACATCCTTTGATTTGTTTTCTGCGATTCATCTGAGTGATGATAGCTGAATGAAGAGTTGATTCCATTTTAGGATTGACGTTTTCGACTGCGCCGAGCATAGATACTTTTGGGCAATCGATACCAATGC
>CAZBNQ010000319.1:0-4150 GCA_964493035.1 uncultured Hyphomicrobiales bacterium
AAAATAAATGAATTATCAAAAATTTACATTAAAAGCGCAGGAATCAATACAGACAGCCGGCGAGATAGCGAAGAGTTATAATAATCAAGCTCTCGAGCCAATACATGTTTTTGCTGCATTAGCTCAAGATTCTGATGGAGTGGTTCCAAATATTATAAAGCAAATCGGTGCAGATCTAAATATCATTCTAATCAAAACAAATGAATTGATTGGCAAGCTCCCCAAAGTTGCTGGTATTTCTAATAATTATTTATCTGCCCAGCTTAATGATTTGTTTGGCAAGGCACAAAAAGAAGCAGATCTTCTTAAGGATGAATTTATTAGTGTAGAGCATATTCTTCTTGCTATGGCAGACTTGAAAAATGATTTAGGAGATATGCTTAGAAATAATGGAATAAAGAAGGAAGCCATTTTTAAAGTATTAAAAAATATAAGAGGCAACCAAAGAGTTACCGACCAAAATCCTGAAGATAAGTATCAGTCTTTGAGCCGATATGGTAGAAACCTGACCGACGAAGCACGAAGAGGAAAATTAGATCCTGTGATTGGTCGTGAAGACGAAATTCGTAGAGTATTGCAAGTTTTGTCGCGCCGAACAAAAAACAATCCGGTATTGATTGGCGACCCAGGAGTCGGCAAAACTGCAATTGTAGAAGGTATTGCGCTAAGAATAGCATCAGGAGATGTTCCGGAAAACTTAAAATCACAACAAATCATTTCACTTGATATGGGTTCATTAGTAGCAGGAACCAGCTTTAGAGGGCAGTTTGAAGAAAGGCTAAAAGCAATAATCAAAGAAGTAAGCCAGTCTGATGGTGAAATTATATTATTTATTGATGAGTTGCATACTTTGATAGGTGCCGGAGCTACTTCAGGCTCAATGGATGCTGCAAATATCCTAAAGCCTGCTCTTGCACGCGGAGAATTGCACTGTATTGGTGCAACAACTCTCGATGAATATCAAAAACATATTGAAAAAGATGCTGCTTTGGAAAGAAGATTTCAAAAAGTTTTAATAGATGAACCAAGTATTGACGATACTATTTCTATACTTCGCGGGCTCAAAGAAAAATATGAAGTCCATCATGGAGTTAGAATTACTGATGCAGCTATAATTGCTGCTGCAGAGCTTTCGGCTCGATATATAACTGATAGATTTTTGCCCGACAAAGCTATCGATCTTATAGACGAATCTGCTAGCAAGCTCAGGCTCGAAATAGACTCAATGCCCGACGAACTAGACTCTATCAAAAGAAAGATTCGCCAACTCGAAATAGAAAAGCAAGCTTTGCTAAGAGAGAAGATATAGTTGTTTAATACATGAAGCCGTCTCGAAAGACAAACCGAGTGTCTAAAAAATATTGGCTTTCAGAAATCCTCTTTAAAAGAGTTTTTGATGGAAGCCAATACTTTTTAAACTATTTATTTATGTATTGTATTACTTTTGATACAAACTTTTGTTAATATCATTCAATTGGCTTTAATTCTTGTTCAATTTTTTTTAAACCTCTACTATATCTCATTCTGATACAATCGTAGGATTCATTGTTTTGCAAAGCTATTTCAGAAATAGAAAATCCTTGCAAACATACTTTAATGAGTATATCTTTTGTTTTTAATTCAAGTGATTCTATAGCATTTAAAAAACAATCAATAAAAAGTGTATCTTCAAATTCATTTTTAATAAAGGAATAGCTTTTAAATCCCTCTATTGACAATATTCTTTTTTTCTTTTCAATATTTATATGTTTAATAAAATTATTATATGCTGCTTTAAATAAATAAGATTTAATATTATTAATTTTTTCTAACTTATTTGGATTATCCAATATAATACTAAATAAACTCAACCAAGTCAATTGAAAAATATCATCAGCATTATCATCATCTTTTGTTAATTTCCGACAATAGATCATCAATTGATTTGAGTATTTATCATAAATTTTATTAAATAATTTATGTTCATTACTTTCGTATTTTTCTTCATCCATATCAATTATTAAGTTACGTTTACTTATTCAATAACAGCAAACGGAATAGTTCTTGATTCTTTATAAGAACAAATATTAAGATAATAAATCCCCTGCGAAATGTTTTCGATTTGAAAATCAACGATGCCGGTTGCAGAATTAGGATCATAATTTACATCATTACTTATATCTTTGATAAAATCACCCTGCGAATTAAAGATTTTGATTGATATTGAAGAATACAATGAAGGCTCACAGAAAAAATTAACTCTAGCCTTACTTTTAATTGGATTTGGGCTTATATTTCTAATCCAAATATCAGGTAAATTTAAAACTTCATTTTCTACACTAGTTTTCAAATCTTTGATATTAGACATCAAAACACCATTTTGGCTTGTTCCTATCCATAAATTATCATTATTGTCAACAAAAAAAGTTTCATAAGGAAGAAAATCTGTGTTTAACATATCAAGTGGCAGATCAATATATTGCCATTTATCACCTGAAATCATAATAAATTTATCTCGTGGAGATCCACCAAAGTTTTGATTTCTATATCCTAGATATAGATACCCATCGCGATCAAAAGTAGCAAACAAAATTAAATTTTTATCCCATTCAAAATTTAATTTATTTATTTCATCTTCAACTAGTTCATTATTTTTAATGGTAAGCACACGTGATTTGCCAATATTATCAGTAAATTTTGAAGAAAAGAAAATAAATTTATTTGATTTAGTATCGTAGTCAAAAGAATTAATTTCTTCTTTATGCCACAAAATTGAATTTGTAGAATCCCAATATTTAAAATTATGACCATCAAAACAAACAATACCTCTAACTCCAATGTACCACAACAATCCATTATTATCAACAATCATCCTGTGTCCAGAATTATAATTTGGAATAGGAACATGCAATGGAATATCAAAATTTGTTATTTCTTTAGTTTTAACATTCATCTTCGACAATACATAATATTTTTGCGTACTTATCCATAAATCATTATTATTTAATGCTAAATTTGTAACATATTGATTTGGTAAATCCGAATTTGTATCATTAATAAGTAGAGTATCGCTATTATTAATAAACAATAAACCATATCTACTACCTGCATAAATATTATCTTCATCAACTTTTATATCAGTAATAAAATCATTATAAATATCTAAAGGAGTATTTCTATAATCAAGTCTTGACCATTTAGCATTTTTATCTAAAACATCAATTCCACCTGCCCAAGAAGAGAAATACATATTTTTTGAATTACTTAAAATAGTAGTCACTTTGCAAAGAAAATAACTACTATCAGGCTGAAAAATGCGTTTGGGATGATACACATTCCATTCTCTCGCACAAATTGAAATCAAATTTGCGAAAATAATTATTAAAGCAGTAACTATAGTTTTCATAAATACCTCGAAAAAATAATAGAAGAGAAAGGATTACTCCTTTCTCTAATATATACACTTATTGACATCTTTGGTTACATTTCATTCCGTAACTTGTTTCTCCGGGACAAGCTGGACCACCTTGTTGTCTATTTACAATAGTTTCCTGCAAATATTTATTTGGTCCTTCCCATTTCCAACAGTATTGATAATATGTCCAACACCATCTCTCTTGTCCATCATCACCGCAAGGATATGACACCCATTGTAATGTTACAGGATCCCAGAAAAAGTCTGTAAAGCAAGCTGCAGTAGATTGTCTCCAAAATTTATTGCTTATCTCAGGACACTCAGGTATCTTTACACCCCATGGATTTTTATTTGTAATTAAATCTCTTGTTGCATATTTAATTAATGTATCAATATTTTTAAATTGAGCACAATCTCCTTCTAATCTTACTTCTGTGATTGCAAAATCATAGTATGCAGGTGTTTCTCTAAAACAATATTTGTAATGCAAAACGCATTTAGGATTGAAACTTAACAAGGTTGAAGCATTATTTTCACCTATAAATGGTACATTGGGATAATCCCAACTTAATGGAATTGGGCAAGCAGCATTTAAATTGCTTAAAGCAATAAACACAAAAGCAATCAAATAAATGGAAGTCTTTTTCATAAATTCTCCTTCATCTACAATATTAAATTGAAATATAATTAATTGCAGCTCGAACTACATTTATATGAATTGCTTTTTGATATAAGTATAATGTAATACTTAAAAAT
>CAZBNQ010000320.1:0-4146 GCA_964493035.1 uncultured Hyphomicrobiales bacterium
GCTTGATTTTTAATTTTGGAAGCTACAACTTGTTTCCATAAGTTTTTTTTGAAACTAACTTTACATTGCGACTGATTAAGAATAATTTCAGTTTGGCGTTCGTTGCCTTCGGCAGGAATTGCAATAGAAACGGGGCAGTGATTTGCCCCGCTAAAAATTACAATAACTCCTTTTTCGGCTAATTTATACATGCAATAGGCAGTAATAGTCGACTGAAGGCTGTCAATTTCTATTGCAGCCAAGTCGGATATATGTTCGGTTTTTATTAGTCCATTTTCATGAAAAGTAATGACAAGCTGTTCGAGCTTTGTGCTGAGCGATACAGCCGATCCGAATGATAATATTCTTTTACTCATAATCATATCCTATAAATCCGGCAGGACTAATTGATATTTTAGTCTCATTGATTGAACTTGGTGATCTAAAGAGTCTTCCAGGTTCGGTAATAACACCATTGTGATCAATTATTTGTAATTTTGCGATATTATGTTTTCTAAAACCTATTGTTGGATTTATGGAAATTTTCTGCACTCTATAAATGTTATCGAAAACTAAAGTATAGCTTGATTTATCATCAGGATTAAATCCTTTAGGGAAATCCCCTGAATGAACCATTTCATTGATTTGGAGAGAGATAAAGAACTCTTTGTCCGGGGCAATGTTTTTATTAATTACAGGTTTTTTTTCTCTAAGTCTGGCAACAGCTTCAAAAAGTGAAACAACTTCATGATAAGTTTTGCCATTGTCTATACCTTTATAAATAGAAATGTGATGGTTTCCTGAAGGAGAAACAAAAGTTTTTCCATTACGAATAGATTCAAGATTATTAAAAGGTTTAGCAATTCTAACAGATTTAATTTGTCTGCGAATTTTATCAGTTCTCAAAAACACGGGTTCAGCAAAAGCATTAGAAGGTATTGTAGTTTTGCCGTCAGCTTTTCCACCTTTTGACTCAACTCTCTCAATAAGAATATCTTTTATTATAGGATCAATGACAGAAATTAGTTCATTAGGAGTGATCGATTTAATAGGTTTTCTGATAGCAAAAAGAATTTGCCCTTTTTCGTCTCTCATTGGCTCTCCCAAATGATTGCGTAGCATACCATAAAGAGTTTCGGCGTGAAGTTGGCCCCTCACACGTTTGTTACATTTGTGAGAAACGATCATTCTCTCTAAATTTATTTCCATTTGTCGGCGGAAATCAGTCCAAGCTCCATCAAATTTTTCATGAAGATCATTTTCCTTAAGGTACATATTGCGTTGGTGATATTTAGAAAGATAGTTCAGTTTTCCAGGATCAGTGATAGCAATAACAGCAGCATCAATAGCGTGATGTCTGTGGTCGTCCCTACTTTTGACTTCACCTTCGGAAAGAAGATTGTTTAATCCAAGATAATGGCGAAGAATTGCAGTGGCTTGGCCTTTAGACACTTGCACAATATCGCAGACATGTTTCAAATAAGAAAGAGCCATTCTAGAAATGTATCTAGTATCATTTAGTTGAGTCGATATAAAATCATCATCCAATTCTTTTTTCCAAAAATGGCGTGCCTTCATATAAGGTAGTAGTTGAGTACGTTGTTGCACTTCTTCAAAATCATCTCTTTTACTATAAAATTCAAAAGGTGTCAAGTTAGATTTTTCAAGATTAAAGTCTTTGAAACAAAGAGTTTTATTTTTGAAAGAATCATCGAGCGAACGACTGAAAGGAATAATGTGTTCGATATCGACTTCACCATTAAACAATTGAATTAAAGAAATTGGACGTCCTGAATAGATACAAGTTTTATTACATTCTTCCCAAAGCTTATATCTAATAATCGAGTTGCGGTTTACATTTATTCCATTTTTCTTAAGTTCATCAGCAATTCTATCATGCTCAGCTTCAGTTTTTTTATTTTTGCTAAGCATCTTGAGCCTGTCATCTTTAGAAAGTTTAAGGTCGCGAGCCATTTCAATACGAGCTATATCGAATTTTCCATATCTATCGATAAGTTCATTAACAACTTTTTGAACTTGATACAAACATACCATAACAACAGGATTAGCAACAGATTTTGGAGCAGGAAGTTTGTCAGTTTTCTCAATTTCTTCAGAATATAAATTATGTTCATATCCGACATTGGCTAAAGCAATATCATATCTTTCTCCTTGACGAATGTAATCCATTACGCATAAACCTTTATCGTTTTTCTTAGTTAGAGCTTTAATAGAAATATTAGAATATCCGTCTTCTAATGAAATACGAGCAATTTTTTGTGCGATATCAGCAGCAAAATTCCATTTTTGAATAGCATGATTTACAAGCCAATCAATATCTTCAGCAAAAAGTAAAGTATGATAAATCATGTAGATAAAATCGTTGTTGAGAGAATCAAACTCTTTGCCTATTGCCTTTCTCAAGGCTACTAATGTATCAGCACCACTAAGAATAGAAGTAGTAAGATTAACTTTCAATTTTTCAGATTTACTGAATCCCAAAATTTTCTTTAATTCGTTATTTTCATCTTTAAGTTTGATAGAACCTTTTTCATTCAAATATTTAATAAGATTATTACGTTCCAAATCAGTAAGCTGAGTATCGTAGCGATCGCCAATAGAAATTCTAAGATTATTGACATTCAAAAGCATTCTAAACTCCTGAAAAATAGGGTGACTTTTATGTGCACGTCTTTTCTTAGGTTCAAATTTGCAAAAACCAACTTTCTTCTTTTGAGATTTCATTTTTCTTTGGAAAAATATGATTTTATCACGAATCAAATTTAGATTGTTTTCATTCAAAATTTCAGGATAAAACTGCTGTTGGAAATTCCAAATTTGATTAAATTCATCCAAATACATAGATCTTTCGGTATATCTATTTCTAATTCTAATTTCATGAGAATCGAGCGAAGCAAAATATTCGCCAATAGTTCTAAAATTTGAATTTGAAAGAGCATCTTTTAATTCATTTATGCCTTTTTTACCATCTTTATCACCTTCAAAAATAGTAGAATCTTCTTTTTGATTTGATGTGGCTTTTCTATTTGATTTGTAGCCACGACGCTGGCAAATATGATAAAAGGCACGAGCAAGTTCCACAAGAGATACTTTCTCATCAAGAGATTTAACCCTAATTTCATAAGGATTAATAGCAGAAAATAAATTCCAGTCGGTATTGTCTAAAAAACCTAAATTAGTGAGTGCTTTTAACAATTGGTTTCTTCTTTTTCTTCTTCTAAAATATTGTCTGCGAAGAGCACGAGCATCTCTGCGAGTAGTGTTTTTTGATTGCTCTTTAGTAGTACCATAACTTTCAGCTCCAGCTTCGAAAACCCTTACACCTGAATCAATGATATACTCTTTTTCATCATCAATAAGTGCCCAACCAATTGAGTTAGCGCCAAGATCAAGACCTAAAATTTTTGACATAAAATTTTCCTTTGATTTCTGAAGAAAAATTATTATAATTGTATTGTGATTAAGTTAATCATTACTAATATAAAAAATTTCGCAACCATATCAAAATAAGGCTGAAAAATGCCGTAGGTTGTCCTCCCCCAGTTTTCTAGGGGGTTTTTTTTATGCAATATAACATTTGAGGCGACATCAACTGACATATTACTTCAGATTATATCATTTTTTGTAATTATTTTGAATTTAACAGGTTAATTATTATTTTAGTAAGATATTATTAATTTGGAGAATTTATGAAGCATTATGTAATGTTCCTTATTATTGCTCTTTATATTGCTGCTTGCTCCGATGATGATAATTCGGTGAAGCCTAAATATGTAATGAAATTGCCGAAAAATGATACGTCGTTTGTTGATACTAATAATAAAATGCCTTTTAGTTTTGTTTATTATATTTTGCAAACTACTGATTATCCTAGTTCCAGCCAGACAATGTTTTGCGTAGTCGATCCTATGGGAGGCAAATTGCTTGTCAGAAATGATAAAGCTTTGCTATTTACTAAAGGCGATACTGTGTTGAAAGCAAATAATGTTAGTGCCAACTGGACAAGTTATGGTGAAAGTATCGCTAATGTGGGTGCTAGTTTTCAAGATTGGGAGCGCGAATGGGAAATTTTGTCCGTTTGCAAAGATGAACATTATTTCGCTTTGCTCTATGATATTAATTCTGTTGATTATCTTGCAGTTGTTA
>CAZBNQ010000321.1:0-4135 GCA_964493035.1 uncultured Hyphomicrobiales bacterium
GGAAATAAAATGGAAAATCAGAAACCTAAAGACATAGATGATTATATTTCTCAATTTCCTGACAAAATTCAGGAAATTCTTCAAGTATTGAGAGCAATAATTAAAAGTGCTGCACCTGAAGCCTTAGAAACAATTTCTTATCAAATGCCGGCATTCAAACAAAAAAAAGTTTTAGTCTATTTTGCTGCTTGCAAAGAGCATATTGGATTTTATCCAACTAATTCTGGAGTGGAAGCATTCAAATCAGAACTAAAAGAATATAAAACAACCAAAGGTTCAATACACTTGCCTATTGACAAAGAGCTGCCAAAAGAATTAATAACAAAAATCGTTAAATTTAGAGTTGAATATTCAAAATAAAAAAGCTGCGGTTAAGCAGCTTTTTTACGAATTATCTTTTTTTCCATTTCATCCATTGAGTCTTGTTAATATCAGTAAGTTCTGCACCTGCATCCCATCTACCGACATCAAGATTATCAAGCCAATCAAGAAGTTTTGGAACTTGCTCACCTCTAAAAATAGAACCATGTTGAGGACAAATCATCCCGGGATTAATAGCTCTAATTCTCTTTACCCAAGCCTTTAAAGCTGCATTAGAAGAAAACCATCTAATATGGAATTTTTCCATATATTTGATATGTCTTTCAAAATCTTCAACAAACAAAGGACTATCTGGAGGTACTAATGCACTGCCAATATCACCCGAGAAAAGAATATCAGCTATTGGATCATAAGTAGAAAAATTGCCGGAAGAATGGCAATAATGAGCCGGAACTAAATACAAGTTTGCATTAGTATCGCCAATTTGGAGTTCCATACCTTCATCAGGAATTGGATTTAAAACTAGATTTGTTCCCATACCAAAATGTGAAATAAATCCGGTCCATATCCAAGAACAATAGACTTTCATATTAGAACATAAATCTGTCCACATAGCCAAAGATGAAGCAATATCAGGATCTTGATGGCTGGCAACAATTGCCCTAATTTGATCTGTAGACACATAGCGTGTCATTTCAGTTAAGACTTGGGGGAAAATATCAATCCCACCTGGATCCAGCAGCACAGCTTGTCCGTCATTGATAATGATGAATTCATTAGTATCGATGACTTCATCACGCTTATCAGGATCGCGGCCCAAAACCACCCACTTATGCGATCCTTCCTCAAATAGTATTTCACTTTTCATGAACTAGCCTGAATTAGTTATTTATTCTTAATTTAATTAATGCCGATAGCATATTGTCGCCCTGATTGATATCATTTAAAATCTTATCAAGCTGACTATCTAATGTGTGAACTATATTTTTTATGTTATTTACCAAACCTGAGAAACTCTTTTGATCTGATGACAAATAAGATGATTCAATCAATATATTCGAGCCCATATAATTTGCAATAAAGCCATTGCGTTTGATGCTTTCGAGTTTTTTCTTGGCTTTAATTATAGTATTATGAGAATCGAATATCAAATCATTTATTTCTTCTATAATTTTTACATTTTTGGAAGCAATAAACTTTACTGATTCTTTATCAATATTATTAAGCTTATTAAATGCTTGCTCTAGATGTAGTTTTTGAAGCTGTCTAATATCTAATAGATTAAAATCGTTAGAATTATAGGCACTTGATAACTTTTCCAAATTTAAATCAACAATTTTGCTCAAGGCTACTGAATAGTTATAAAATCTTCTCACAGCAATCGCACACACAGTAAGTTGATAAGACAAACGGCTGGTCAATCTTTCCAATTCGTCTAGTTCAGGAGCAATTTGGATAGGTAGATCTGATAAAAATCCTGATAATGTTATTAATGATTGGCCTTGACTTGTACCAATTTTGGCAGCTTGCACAATTCCATTAATAGCTAATAACTTAAGATCGAGGCTTATACCTTTGAGAGACCTTGCTCCATTAAGAACTTCGACTCCAATCCCAAATACTACAGATATATCAGATCTGTATTTCGATAAAATTTCGCTCATGTATTTTCGCCTTTATTATTTACAAGATTCAAAACGAAAATCAAATCTTTATATTATTCATTTTTTTATTGCTACGCAAATTATTTCCTTCGCGCTCAATCTTTGGTAAATCATCGACAATTTAGACTTAAAACTTGAATTGTATCCTAAGTATTTTTTCAAGATTTTACCCGACATATTGCCAAATTTGCTCGTTATTGCATTATTTGGCTTCGAATGTGCAATCTCGATTACTTCGAAACCATTATTTTCTAATAGCTTAGTTAATGATTTCAAAGAATAATGAAAATAATGAAACTGCGATTGAAACCAAACCCATCTGCTTTTTAATAATTTAGATTCAAACGAATCGAAAGCCGGAACTCTTATTATTAGTGTTCCATTTTGATTAATTTTTGAATAAATTTTTTTTATTGTTTCGTTTGGATTAATAAAATGCTCTAAAGAATGCCACATTGTAACGAAATCAAAATCATTAGGTATATCATCATCATACAAATCCGAATATACTTTCAATCCAATATTTTCGCAATATTTCCTCGAACTATCAGAAGGCTCTACTCCAAATACTTCAATATTATGGCGTCTTGCTTCATCAATAAAAAAGCCTCTATCGCATCCAATATCTAATAATTTTGACTTCTTATCATTGACAACCTTTATCAGCCCAATCAACTTAATTTGCTCGGGCAATCTAAAAATTCTTCTATACTCATTGTAGTTTGTCGATTCATTTTGCAAACTGTAAGAGTTTTTATATAATTCTTTTAATTCTTCTTCACTTGGAATAGGATCAACAAAATGTATATCACAATCCATGCATTTTTTTAATGAAGATTTGCCCCAATTCATTGATTTTATACTTACAGATTGGCAGATCGGACAATTTAATTTATTTTTTAATTCCATTTGAATATGCTTTCAATGTTTTTTTAAAATACTCTTTCAATGGTTTGTTCATTACTTGAATTGAAATATAATTATTCTTTTCGATAGATAAATTGTTGAGAATCACAAAATTAATAGCAATTAGATACCACAAGGAAGGCCACACAAAATGATTTGCTGTAAATGTATTGACCATAAAAATCTGAAGCATCCAATAAAAACCGACTCCTATCAATCTACTTCTATCATCCTCCGGATAATCATCCTTGATGTTCTTATAATTCAGCCTGAAAAAGTAATACAAGATTACGATTAATAATCCCATAAAACTAATAAACCCAATAATACCACATTCAGAAAGCACATTCAAAGAAGAATAATGTGCATATTGAATGTCAACTTCTCTATTATTATTATATTGAGTAGCACCAAGCCCAATCCCTATTATAGGAGATTTTTTCCATAGAATCATAGATTGTTTTGCGGCAGATGCTCTAAAAGAAAAAGACTCTCCGTCAAAATGCTTATTGGGATCTGTACCGCCACGAAATAAAGCAGATATTCTGCCTTCAAATAGGTATAAAACACTAGCACCGGTATAATTTTTTATAATATTATCTGATACACCAATAAGCAAAGCCGATGCAATCATAACTAAAGCTATATAAATTAATTTCTTCTTTTTTTCGAAAACAATTAGCATACCAAAAGTACTTACAGCAAGCATCACAGCCGTCAATGAGAATGTTGCAAAAGTACCAATCATTGTGATAACAAATAAAAATCCATTAAACAATTTGGAACTAATAAATGGTTTTTGCCTTTGAATCCAAGGCACAATAAGACAAATCAATACCGACAAATTAAAACTTGCCAGAGTTGTAGGCTCAGGGAATATAGAAGTAGCTCTATAAAAACTTTGATAGTTTAGAGCTAATTGCTTCAAATCATTCTTATCAATAGTACCTCTAAGCGAGAAACTAACATTATTAATATCAATCCAAGCAAGAGGAAGATCAAAAGCACGCGCAAAAATTTGATAAACCCCAAAAATGTTTATCAACAATCCCATTATAAGCCAGGTCTTGATAATGTTATTTAGCACTTTCCATTCTATTTGATAAGCAAAACTTATCAAAGTAAATATCATTAGAAAAATCAGATGCAAAAAGGATTTAAAAAATTGAGAAATTATCTCAGGATCTCCATCAAAAAGTGGTATTAATCCTGAAACAATAACAGATAGCAAAGTAAGAAAATAG
>CAZBNQ010000322.1:0-4099 GCA_964493035.1 uncultured Hyphomicrobiales bacterium
ATATTTGTATATTGATTATCTTTTTTGAAAGGTGACCAATATCTATCTAAAACAAAATTACCTTTTAAGTCTAATTTAAAATAATGCCCTGCAGGAATCTTTTTTATACCTTTAAATAAAGATTCTTCACGACTGGTAAGTCCAAAATTCAAATAGTTAGGTAATTCATCCAGATTCATTTCTTTTTGGATTTTTGGATGCTGAAGAATAGCTTTAATTTCAGAAGAAAAAACAAATCGTCCATTTTTGTTAGAGAAATAAAGTGGTTTTACTCCAATTCTATCTCGAGCACCAAAAATTTCTTTTTTATGGCTATCATATATCACAAAGTCCCACATTCCCAACATTTTATTAAGAATACCTTCGCCCCATTCTAAATAGCCATAAAGAATAGTTTCAGTATCAGTTTGGGATTTATACTTATAGCCTTTTTGGATTAATTCTTGACGAATTTCTGCATGGTTATAAATCTCACCATTAAAGACAATAGTCAACCGTTTGTCAGGGGTTTGCATGGGTTGATTGCCGGCCGGGCTCAGATCAATGATTGCTAATCTTCTGAAACTAAAACCACAAGTTTTGTCATCAGATATCCATTGCCCATCGGAATCCGGTCCTCTATGAGTGATAACATCACTCATAGTTTTCAGTAATTTTTCGTTTATAGTAGATTCACTAACAGAATATTCAAATAAGCCGGCAATACCACACATTATAAGTCCAAATTAAATATCAATATTTCTATGCAAAGTAGCATTATTAATCAGATCGATCATATCTTTGACTGCTCTATCAATACCGACATAAATTGCCCTAGCCATAATTGAATGACCAATGCTTAGCTCATTAATTTCATGAATCATGCAAATTGGTTTTGTATTAATATAGTTCAAACCATGGCCCGCTGCTACTTTAAGTCCACAAGCAAAAGCAAAAGCAGATGAAGAAATAATTTTAGCAAGCTCAAATTCATTTTGAATTGGATCTTTAGCATTTGCATAATGACCAGTGTGAAGCTCTACCATGTCGGCACCCACTTCTTTGGCAGCAGTTATTTGTTGTTCGTTTGGTTCCACAAAAAGACTTACTTCGATAGATTTCTCATGCATTCTATCGCAAAGAGATTTCATTTGGTCAAAATTACTAACAACATCTAAACCACCTTCGGTAGTTAGTTCTTGGCGTTTTTCAGGAACGATCGTAACTAAATCCGGAATGGTATCTAAAGCAATACGAATAATTTCTTCGTTGGCAGCCATTTCCAAATCAAGTTTTGTTTGATTTACTTCTTTAAGAATTCTAAGATCACGATCGTTAATATGTCTTCTGTCTTCTCTCAAGTGACAAACAATACCCGAAGCGCCGGCTAATTCTGCCATAATTGCTGCAGAAACAGGATCGGGTTCGTTTCCTCCTCTTGCTTGGCGTAAAGTTGCTACGTGATCAATATTTACATTAAGCGTAATCATTTCAATTTCTCCGAATTATTCATTTACAAATTTACGAAAAAATGAAGCATCTTCGTAAATTTTTGAATTATTTCATTGAATAACAATTTAAATTATTTTTGTTACATTTATTATTTACTAAGGTTATTTGCTTCATTAAATTGAATGTCATACAATTTTTTATAAATGCCATTGATTTCAATCAATTCTTGATGACTTCCACGCTCTACTATTTCACCTTTTTCGAATACAATAATTTCGTCGCAATTGATAATTGTAGATAGCCTATGCGCTACTAATATCGCAGTTCTATTTTTCAAAGATTCATTAATTGCATCCTGAACTATTTTTTCCGATTCGGCATCGAGTGCTGAAGTTGCCTCGTCAAAAACAAGTATTTCCGGATTTCTCAATAATGCTCTAGCAATAGCGACTCTTTGTCTTTCGCCACCTGATAAATTTACTCCGCGATCTCCAAGCATAGTTTCAAATCCATTTTCCATTTTTGATATAAAATTATATGAATTTGATAGTTTTGCTGCATTAATCAAATCTTCTTCACTTGAATTAAATCCACCAAATTTAATATTATTGGCTACTGTATCATTAAATAGCATTGTTTCTTGAGATACAATTCCAAACAAGCTTCTATATGAATCTATTTTAAAATCTTTAATATTCTTACCGTCTATTTCAATGCTTCCTGAACTTGGATCATAAAAACGTATCAAAAGATCTAGCATAGTAGACTTTCCACTGCCTGAAGCACCAACAAAAGCTACTTTTTTGCCTTTTGATATTGTTAGATCTACATTTTTTATTACTTCTATATCGTTATATGCGAAACTTACATTATTTACTTTTATCGAAGATTCAAATGATTTTAATTCTAAATCACCATCTTTAATTGTTGGTTCGCTATCCAATATCTCAAAAATTCTTTCGGCAGAAACAAAGCCTCTTGGAAACTGTACGAATTGATTTAATACTGAAGTGATTGGCGACATTATCTGAAATAATGAAAAAAGAAACAGCATGAGATTATCAGGTGATAGCTGATGATCGTTGATTCTCATTGCTCCAACTAATAGAACTATGGTCATCGCTGAAATTGCAAATACTTCATTAATCGATGGTATAATTGCTACCACAATTTTGTGTTTTACTGCAGATTTCACGTAAAATCTTGAATCTGCTTCAAATCTATCTACAGCATGTTTTTCTGCATTATATGCCTTTACTACTCTTATCCCCGATACAATTTCAGAAATAGTTCCAGTGTAATCAGCCAATGCTTTTTGCATTCTTGTTGCATAACGTTTCAAAAACTTTCTTGCAGTTCTTATAATTGTAATTGAAAAAATACTTGTTGAAAAAGCAATCAAAGTGAGTTCTGCAGAAATTGACAGCAATAAAAACATTAAGAATACAACTTGCGAGGCTTCTCTCAACAATACAGAAAAAGAAGCAATCATTGTTTGATTTACCGTACCAACATCATTTGCAATGACAGAAATCAAAGTACCTTGCTTAGTTTTATTAAAAAAGTCTAAGGATAAATTAGTTAGCTTTGCAAACACTTTATCTCTAATCGACTTTACTATACCTTCTTCAAATTTGGAAGAATAAATTGTACCCCAATATTTAAAAAGATTTTTAATAAAAAAAATCAATACAATCAATACACCAAATTTTATGAGTGTAGAATTTATCGAATCACTTTTAATAAAGCTAAATAAATAATCAAAAAAGCGATTTTGCAAATCCTTTAAGAATGAAGTTTGAGCAGTTTGAATAGGAACTTCATTAGTTTTAAATAAAATTTGAAACAGAGGTTTAATCAAAGCAACAGAAAGAGTATTGAACAATGAAAAACCTAAATTGAGTAAAACGGCAGTAATCATCAACCATTTATAAGGCTTAATGAAAGCCAAAACTTTCAGATATAATTTACCTTTACTATCGTTTTTTGCCAAAAGACACCTTTCCAATCAAAAAAATAAAAAAAGCTATCGCAAAAATAAGCAATTGAATCAATCAAATTACAATTTTTTTGAGATAGCTTTTATAAATTATTCAGCTTTATCAGTTTCAGCAACTTTTTTAATTACTTCAAAGAGTTTCTTTTCGTCGCCTGGAGCAAATCCATTATGTTCCCATACAATTTCGCCTTTTGAATTAAGAACGAAAGTATGAGGAGGATTATTAACACCCATAGCGCGTTTGAAATCTGCATTTTCGTCCAAATATACTTCATAGCCCCAACCTTGAGCTTTGATGTAAGGAGCAACTTTTTTGCTGGAACGTGAATCATCGAGAGAAACAGCAATGATTTTAACACCTGTTTTTTCTTGCCATTCAGCATATAAATCATTTATAGTGTTCAATTCTTCGAGGCATGGTTTGCACCATGTAGCCCAAAAATTGATTACAATAGGCTTGCCATTGTTATTGAAAGTAGATGTATTTATAATTTCACCTTTCAAACTTTTGACTTTTGCCGCTGCCAATTTCTTGCTAGTATCTGCTGAAAATACGAGACTTACAGATAAAATAACAAGTGCCAAATAAATAAAACCTTTTTTCATATCATTCCTTTTTCGTAATATTGTAACCAAACAGTAATATAATGTGTTTTAATAGAAAGCAAA
>CAZBNQ010000323.1:0-4085 GCA_964493035.1 uncultured Hyphomicrobiales bacterium
CTTTTATTTCAGCTAATCAAACAAAAAGGCTTTAATATTTCAACCCTAAAGAGTTTTATACTAAAGCCTTAAAATTTATTATGCAATAATTAATTGCAAATATTCTTTTTAGTCAATTTTCATAGATTTGATAGATTTTTCGAATACTGGCAGATAGCTTGCTTCTTCGCCAACAAACCAATAGATAGTAATTTTATACAATTTTGCATTTTTCAAAGCAAAAATTGTTCTACCTTTTACGTTTGCAGTTGGCTTGTAATTAACTAAATAAGCATCAGCGCCGCTCAAGCTAGTTTTTGAAGCAGCAGAAGCATTCTTGAAAGCTGCTGAGTTTTCATCAACAATTTTCTTTAAATCTTTTGTTTTGGAAGCATCAACAACATCCACTTGGATCATACAATCAGCGCGACGTTTGCCAATATATTGCAACGAAGAAATAGCATTTTTTGCAGTTCCTCTTGTAGAGCTGAAGTTGTCAGGAATTTGGATTGAATAACCAGGGCCTGTTTTTAAAGTCATTGTTTCAGATGCAGGTGGTTCTTCTGCTTTAGGAGCATCTGCAGTTGTAGCAGCTACTTCTTTAATTTCAGCAAGTTTCAAAGAGCTTACAATCTGAGCAAATTGATCTTTGTATTTGTCCCATCCGCCGCCAAAGGCTTCCATAATCAATACAGTAGCTGTTTTTTCATCTTTTTGAGCAAAATACATTTCGCCAGCAAACACACCATCGTTCAATTCGAATGAATAGCTAAGCTTGACGCCTTGTTTTCCATCGATTGTAGCATTTTCTTTTTTATAAATATTTTCATCAAATTTCTTTCTGCCATCAATAATTTTTTCTAGAGTATTTACTGAATCTAATTCTATAACATAAACTTCAACTCTTGCACCTGGGATGCCTTCTGGATCATAAGTACCAAAGCGTTTTTGAGCTTCGGTTGTAGAATAGCACGACATTCTTGTGCCAGGGTTTGATTTCATCACCCAATTTGATGGGTACTTAACTGAAAAGTTTGTTTCGGTATCAGTATAAACCTTTAAATCTTGAATATCAACTGGATTTCCATATTTATTGCCACAACTGCCGACAACAAAGGAAATTGCAATCAATGCGACAAATAAGCTGAAAAATTTTTTCATAATTATCTCCCATAATAGATAAAAAATTAAAACATTCTATATTTACCCTAAAATATGAATATTCATGGAAAATAAAAAGAATTAATTATTATTAGCTCCTTCACTAATCCATGTTCTTATACCCTTTTTATGATTTTCTGTTATATTTCCTCTATAAAAATCAGTCAGATGGGGCACTTTGTCTTCTATTATTTGAGTAAGTCTCGAAGCATTTGGATTGTCTATTACTACTACTCCCAAAGCAGACATTAGTGATGGATAGTAAGTCAATACAATTCCTCCTGCTTGAGATTCCGAGCTATGGCAGCCGGCATATCCGCAGTTTAATGTTAAAAATGGGAGCACATGCTGATTGAAACTCACATTTTTTTCTGGAAATACAATATCTTTGCTATTTGAAATTGAGTTGTCGCAACCCAATCCAACTAACACTACAAAGCATATTGCAATCAAAGCTCTCCACATTAGTAGCTTTCCTCTATAGTTGGGAATTGAGAATTTTTTATATCATCGGCATAATGTTTTACTGCCGTTTTTACTTCATCATATAAATTTGCATATCGCCTAACAAATCTTGGACTAAATTCGACTGTAAGTCCGAGCATATCTGTATAAACCAATATCTGTCCATCACAATAAGGACCCGCACCAATACCAATTGTAGGTACATTTAAAGATTCAGTAATCTTTTTACCTAAATCTGCTGGAATTTTTTCCAATACTATCGCAAAAACTCCTGCTTCTTGGAGCAAATGTGCATCTCTATAAATTCTTGAGGCTTCGTCTGGATTTGTACCTCTTGCTCTATATGAACCAAATTGATGAATACTTTGCGGAGTAAGCCCTAAGTGCCCCATCACCGGAATGCCGGCTTCAGTCATTTTTGCAATTGATTCTGTGATATTCTGACCACCTTCGAGTTTAACTGCTGCACAACCTGTTTCTTTGAGCAATCTACCGGCATTTCTAAAAGCTTCCTGTGGAGACACTTGATATGTCATAAATGGCATATCTGCTACTACAAGTGCGCGTTTTGCTCCGTTCATTACTGCTTTTGTATGATAGATTGTATCTTCGAGAGTCACTGGAAGTGTCGTGTCATGACCTTGCACCACATTGCCCAAAGAATCTCCAACCAAAATCAAATCAACTCCTGACTCATCTAATATGCTTGCCATCAATGAGTCATAAGCAGTTAGGGCAACAATTTTCCTACCCGATCGCTTCCACTCTTGCAGTCTTAGAGTTGTTACTCTGCGATTGCTTGTATCTGTATTATTTATATAGCTCATTATTTTCCATTTAATTTTAATTAAAGTTCAAAAATAGCCTTTTCATTTCAAATATCAATACAAAAATTATTATCCTAATTTTTTCAAGTATTCATTTGCCCTATTCTTTTCTTCATTTGTCAGTTCAATTTTTTCTAAAATAAAATTGATTGCATTTTTCAGAATAGTTTTATCATATCGGCTTATATCCGATTTTGGCAGCACTTGTATAAACTTCTTTAGTTTTACTTTAGCAAGACTTTTTTTCCCTAAAAAAAACGGAAGATAGTGGCAAGTAGAGCCATATATAAATAAAGATTCCAAATTTTCCGGATCGGAAGCCAAACCTTCGTCCATTATTTTAATTCCATCCTCTACAAATTCGAGTTTTTTATTGGGCCAAAATGCATATTTGCCTTTAAGCATAATTAAGGAGCCCATATAAGTAGTTGCAACTCCTTTCATTGATGGATTTGATTTTTTGATATTCTCGAAAGCAGAATATGCTTTCTCCAAATATTCCTCTTCCTTTATTGACTTATAATAAAGGATACGCGCATCACTCATTTTCTTATCAATATCAGCATTCAACCCTTCAAATAAAAGTAAAAATGCTAAGAAAACAACAACTGTTCTAATTAAAATTTGCCTGTCTCTTCTCAAGATATGCCTTAGTTCCTTCTTTGAAATTCTCTGTTCCACATACTTTACCAAATATTTGAGCTTCAAATCTTAGTCCATCTGATAATGACAATTTTTCTGACATTTTTATGCAATTGATAGAGTTTTCGACAGCTTCCCTTCCTTTGCTCAGCACAAGCTTTACAAACTCGATTGTCTTATCAAGTAATTCGTCGTGAGCAAATACTCTATTAACTAATCCAATCTGCAGTGCTTCATCAGCATTAATAATAACACCTGAAACAATCAATTCAATAGCTTTAGCCCTACCAACTAATGCAGGTAGCCTTTGAGTGCCTCCATAACCGGGAATTACACCAAGATTTACTTCTGGCTGTCCAAATTTTGCTTTATCTGAAGCAAATCTAATATGGCAAGCCATAGCGAGCTCACATCCTCCACCTAAGGCAAAACCATTGACAGCAGCAACGACAAGCTTATTCAACTGTTCGAGCCTTCTAAACACATAATTTCCATATTCAGAGAACTGAACTCCGCTAGTATCATCGCAAGCATGAAGCTCTGAAATATCAGCTCCGGCAGCGAAAGCTTTTTCGCCACTGCCGATTATAATTACAGCTCTAATTTCCTTATCATTTTCAATTATTTTTATCAGTTCTTCAAGCTCATGAAGCAACTTATTATTCAAAGCGTTCAGCTTGTCAGGTCTGTTTAAATATATTAAAGCATAAGCTTCTCTTTTTTCGAAAATCAAAGTTTCATAACTCATATAATTTCCCATAAAAATTTGATAATTATTTATCGACGAGAAAAATCTAAAAAAAATTGTTAAGCCGAATTTTTCTTAGATTTTTTAGATTTAGCTTCAATTTTGGCTTTTATTGCTTCAATTTCATCTCTAAGCTCTGCAGCCCTTTCGAAATCAAGATTTTTAGCTGCTGTTTTCATTTCTTCATATAATTGATTTACTAATTCTACTCTTTGATCATTAGTCATATATTCAGTGAGAGGTTCTGCTACACGTCTTACCTT
>CAZBNQ010000324.1:0-4068 GCA_964493035.1 uncultured Hyphomicrobiales bacterium
GCTCCATTTCGCAAGACAAAAATAATTATTATTTTAACTTAGAGAAAATTAATGTAGATTATTCTACTTTTAAAATTATCAATAAAAATTTTTCAATGGATAAGGACTCCTTGTATGTAGATTTAAACGGATGGAAATTTACGTCTTTAAAACCAATTACCAATGAAATTAGTTCAATTAATAATGAATATATTAGAGATAATAATACTATATATTATGTAGATAATTACCCAAAAATACATGTACAAACCCAAAATTTTAAATCTATAAAATCAATTCGAATAATTAGTGATAATATTATTTGTGTCGATGATAAAGTATTAGTTTCCGGTTATTATTTCAAAACAGATCTTGTTGATGCATATAGTTTCGAAATTTTTAATGAACAAAATTATTGGTGCTTTAGTAAAGATAAAAATCGAGTTTATTATGAGCAAATCGAAATAAGTGGTGCCAATCCCAAAACATTTACACCTATAAACTATGCATTTAGCAAAGACGATCGGCATGTATTCTATCAGACAAAATTATTGGAAGGTGTAGATAGCAAAAGTTTCAAGGAAACTTCCGAATTCTCTAATATTTATTCTGATAATAAAGGCAACAAATTTAATCTTGACGGTGAAAAGCTCAAATAAATTAAATCCAATGCCAACTCCTTCCAGTCATCTTAATAATATTTTGTGGAACATCATAATTTTACTATATTTACATATAATTTATCGTCGTACGCTTATTGGTTTTGATGTACGGATTCTTCAATCAAAATGGTAAATTTTATGAAGACTTATATAATTGCTGCCTGCCTGATTTATTCAAGCTTCACACTTTGTGCTCAAAACAATGATACGTGGTTTTCTTTTTGGAACGAGGATTCTACTCTGGTCGGCTTTAAGGATCAGAATAATGTCGTTAGAATAGAGCCCAAGTTCACCTTGTGTCAAGCAATTAAGTTTGATAAAATTATTGCTGTTACAGAACTAATTAAAAACAAATATAAGCCTTATTACCTGACTAAATCCGGCAGTATAGTAGGCAGGGATAGTATGTATGTTTTTGATAATACATTTGACTGCGAAAACGAAGGATTTATTCGCTTCCATTCCCGAACAACTGATAAGGTTGGGATGATTAATCGAGATGGCAAAATTGTTATTCCTCCTAAATATAATGACCTCTCGAGAGTTTACAACGGTATGATAATGGCTCTTAAAGGTGCAAAAAAAGTATATACAGACAAATCCCATAAATCCGGATGTGAGCATTATAGCTGGACTGGTGGCAATTCAATATTAATCGACACTTCAAACAAAATTTTAGTAAATAATTTTTTATTTTTCAAGCATAATTTGAATTTCTTTTCTCTTCAAATTACTAAACAAGCACATCCCGATACTACTAGAGTTTCTTTCTTAGCTGTTGATGGCTCTTATTATTCATTCGTCGATTTTGAAAGAGAATTCAAGCAATGGCTATATAATGATTTACTCAAAGATCCAACTATGTCAAAGCTTATGAGTGTTTCTATAGACAGCATAGATTTCCAATATAAAAATTTCTTCAAAAAATCATCTAGAGAAGAAGTAATCACTCATTATTTTGATATTATCAAAACCGGCTTATTAGAAATTCTTGATCCGAAAACTGAATTTACATTTTTCATTGGCGGTGATGATCCTTTTTTAGAAAGTAATATTAAATTTCAAAACTATTACAACAATTGTGGCGAATTGAAAGAGTGGATCTATCCAAATGCATTAATAGTAATTTCTCATAAAAACACTAAAGAATTAATTCAAAATCGCTATAATTTTATTCGAACAGACAATGGATATAAATTATTTGAAGTAACAATTAGAAATTAAAAAATATCCTTTGTGATATTAATTATTTTTATTAAATTTAATTGTAATTTATCGAGAATACATAGATAAATGATTTATTACGATTTATATTTGTTATCAATATGATCATAGGAAAGTAATTATGAAATCCCTTATTTTATCCATCTTATTATTCTTTACTACTATATCTTTATATAGCCAATCTTCAAAAATAGAAGAATTAATTTTCCAAGGCACTCAATTACATGAAATGGGCAAGTATAACGATGCTATCGCCAAATATCAGGAAGCTCTTCTTATTGACAGCAATTCAACCCCTGCTTGTTATGAAATCGCTTATACTTATTTGGCAATGGGTAAATATAACGAAGCCATCACTTATAGCAAAAAGGTTTTAGAAACTAATAATTTCCTTCAATCGGAAGCTTATATTATGTGGGGCACATCATTAGATATGATGAATAAACCCGATGAAGCTATTAAAGTTTACGAAACTGGTTTATCAAAATTTCCTAATTATCATTTATTGAGCTATAATTTAGCATTAACCAACTTTAACATTAAGAATTTTGACAAAGCAGAAACAGCTGCAATAAATGCAGTAAATTCTAAACCTTCGCATGCTAGCAGCCACATACTCTTAAGTGCAATTTTATCTGCTAAAGGACAAAGAGTAAAATCCTTGCTCGCAATGTATTACTTTCTTATGCTTGAACCCAAAAGTCAAAGATCAGCTCCAACCTATTATGATTTAAGAAGAATGCTCGGACAAGGTGTAGAAAAAAACAAAGAAAATGGTCTTAATATTAATCTTCCACCCAGTATCATGAAAGACAAAGAATTTAGCTCTCCGGAGATGTCACTCAGCTTGATTGTAGCAGCAAATCTTTCTGGGATAAATAAAAACAAAACCGAACTCGAAATTTTCGTTTCTACAACCAAAGCTTTTCTTGAGTCAATGTCAAGATTTAAAGAAAACAAAACCGGATATTATTGGGATTTCTACGTAGATAAATTTTCCGAATTAATTAAAACAGATAATATCGAAGCTTTTTGCTATTATATTTCTCAATCTGATAAATCAAGCGAAGTAAAAAATTGGATTTCTTCTAACCAAAATAAAATTGAACAATTAAAATCATGGATTAACAAGTGATTCTTATGGATAATTATGAATAATCATATTAATGTAGCAATTTTAGGCGGCGGTATTAGTGCTGCTTACTTATCCAAAAAATTAGCATCGCACAAAGACATTAATATCAATATTTTTGAAAAAGATAATCATCTCGGCGGATTGCTCAAGAGCTCGACTATCGAAAATCAAATTGTTGATATTGGTCCTTTTTTTTTCCCTTTCGATCTTAAAATTTTGGATCTTTTCCCCGGAACCTCCGATTTTTTCTTTCCTTACACTCCACATTACACAATTACTACTCCTAAGCTTTCTACTGACAAGTTCCCCCTCACTATCAAGCAATTTGTTAAAGACAATGGCTATTACTCTTTAGCTTTTGCTATTTTATCTCTTTGTAGAGGTAGAATGCAATATTTTCGAAAATCGAACTCTGAATCTTATGCTCAGTTTTGGATTGGGGATTACTTGTATCGTAAATCAGGACTTAAGTTTTATTTTGAGCGTATGTTTCATTTTGATGCAAATAAAATGAGTAAAACTTTTTCTGCCGATAGAATGGGAGGATTAGAAAAAGGAAATCCTGCTGCTTATGTTCGTAGATTTAAAAATCGACTCAACAACAAGTCTAAAATCAAATGGCATTCAATTGCACGCAAAAAAGATGTAGCTTTCCAAGATGTTTTTAAGTTTATTCATCAAGACTTACTCAAAGATGGAGTTAATGTTTATTTAGAGCACACAATAAAATCTGTTGTTATTAACGAAGGTGGGAAGTATACAGTCTGCTGCGACAACAAGAACTACAATAACTTTGATTATATTATTTCTTCAATTCCTATCCCGATCATTGATGATACAGGCAATCTAAGATTTGATCAGTCAGACAATAAATATGTTAAATTAATATCATTATATTTCAAGGCAGTTCCCAAATTCAAATTCACCTCGCATTATAATCATTCATTTATAGGTAAATGGAAGCGAATAACTGACTTTACTTCTATTTATGGGGGAGGCAAAGATCATATTATTTCCGTTGAATATACTCTCAGTTGTGATGAAAATTTGAATCTAGATGAAATGATC
>CAZBNQ010000325.1:0-4033 GCA_964493035.1 uncultured Hyphomicrobiales bacterium
GTACTCGGAGAGGGACTTGAACCCTCACGGGCTATTCGCCCACAGGATTTTAAGTCCTGTGCGTCTACCACTTCCGCCATCCGAGCAGAATTCAAAAATACGAAGAATTTTTGAATCTGCAAAAACATTTTTAAAAAATCGGAGCCGCTTTGTAATTTTTTTTCATCGATTTCCCCCCAAAAGCTTTCAATAAAGCGGCTCCATTCCACATAACGGGATTACATACTCATCATTTTGCGTATAAACGCGTGATCTAGCACCGATGGTTTCTCCTCTGCTAAACTTGTTCCCAGGTCGCGAAAAGCGTTTGTAGTCGAAATTGATTTTTCGGCTAGCTGGCTGCTATATGATGAGCCTCTACGCTCGCATGCTGGTACGTCATAGTTTTTCAATTCTTTTTCGCCCTTGGGGCTCGCTTCTGGAATTACAACTCCGGAATTAAACACTGCAGGTTTTTCTGCTTTTACCGGTTTAATTGGAATTGAACCTTTCGAAATAGTTCCGCCACCATAAGCTATATTTGGTCTTGATGGTGCTTTATGCGGTAATGGCAAATTTGTTTTTGGAGCAGGATTTATATTAGCTTTAGGGAACAACTCGTCCCGATTCTGCTCCTCAGGTTTTTCATCATTAAAATTTGCAAATTCCTGATTATTATTAAATCCAGTAGCAACTACTGTAACGCTTACTTCTTCAGTTTCTTCATCTAAATAAACAACACCATGTATCAAGTTAGCATCTTCGCCAGCAGCTTCTTCAACTATAGACACAGCTTCTGACACTTCGTGCATAGACATATTTCTGCCGCCTGTAACGTTGACTAATACGCCTTTAGCTCCGGCTATAGAAATACCATCGAGCAAAGGAGAATTAAGAGCGTTTTTGGTAGCTTCAGTAGCACGGTTATCGCCGGAAGCAGTACCGATACCCATCAAAGCATCGCCCATTCCACGCATGATTGTGCATACATCAGCAAAGTCCACATTGACCACGCCATAGTTGTTTATTATATCAGAAATACCACGAGTTGCATTGTAAAGAACTTCATCCACTTTTTGGAATGCTTCTCCAAAAGAGGTTTTCTTATCGATTACTTCAAGAAGTCTTTGGTTACGAATAACAATCAAAGCATCCACATGACTTCTAAGCTCGGCAATACCTTCTTCAGCGACTTTTGCGCGTTTCTTACCTTCCCAATCGAAAGGACGAGTAACAATACCGACAACTAAAATACCCATTTCATGAGCAATTTTAGAGATAATCGGAGCAGCACCCGAACCGGTACCACCGCCCATACCGCTTGTTATAAACACCATATCGGTGCCTTGAAGAGTTTCCTTTATTCTTTCGATACTTTCTTCGACTGCCTTACGACCAACTTCAGGATTTGCTCCAGCGCCAAGCCCTCTTCCCATCTGGATCTTATGAGGAGCTCTATTATGATCTAAAGCCTGCTTATCAGTATTTGCAGCAATAAACTCAACACCGGTAAGTCCGCGTAAAATCATGTTATTGACAGCATTACCGCCACCGCCGCCAACGCCGATGACTTTAATTTTAGCATCTGTTGAATCAGTATATAATCCAATAGGCATAATGCAACCCTTACATTTATTCAAAAACTTAATTTTCTAAATTTACAGGTCGCGTAAAAAGCTCTTAACTTTATCCATCATTCCGGATTTTTTCTGTTTATCGTCTTTTTTCGCTTCCTCTTTTTTTGCTTTTGGCTCTTCAGCCACTTTTGCTTCTGCTTTTGAAGCTTCCGATTGCGGAACTTCCTTTGGCTTTTCTTCTTTTACGATAATTTCCGAATCGAACTTATCGAATTGAAGTCCCCATAAAGCCAAACCTACAGAAGTTGAATATACCGGACTTTCTACTTCCGGTGCCAATCCAACATATGAAATACCAGTCGGATAGCCAATTTTGACAGGCATATTGAATATTTTTGCAGCTAACTCATCGACACCTCTGATCAATGTTGTGCCGCCTGTGAGCACAATTCCTGCACCTAATCTATTTTCAAATCCCGATTTGCGAATTTCTGCTAATGCAAACTCAAATAATTCTTCCATTCTTGGCTGAATTATTCTGCATAGCTGTGCTTTAGTTACTTCCATCGGGCTTCTTCCGGCAATACCCGGAATCATAAACACTTCGTCTTTATGAATCGATGGCTCGTAGCAATGTCCGTATTCGCGTTTAATTCTTTCTGCTTGGTTTACTATTATTCCCAAGACCTTTCTTATATCATCAGTTACTTGTCTGCCGGCAATTGCAAATACTGATGTATATCTAATTATATTTTCTTCAAAAATTGCAATATCGGTAGTGCCGCCGCCAATATCAATCAAAGCAACACCAACTTCTTTTTCTTCTTCAGTAAGTACAGCATGACTGCTGGCAATTGGCTCTAAAACTATATCTTTTACTACCAAACCGGCGCGTTCAATGCATCGATGAATATTTTGTATAGCTGTCGATAATCCAGTTACGATATGAACATTGGCTTCCATACGAACACCACTCATACCGACCGGATCGCTAATACCATCCTGTCCATCAATTATAAAATCTTGTGGAATCACATGAATTATCGAACGCTCTGAAGGCAATGCTATATTACGGCTATCTTCGAGCAATCTTTCTACATCCGATTTGGATATCTCGCGGGTTGGATTTGAAATGCCAACTATTCCACGAGTTTGGAATGATGAAATATGATCACCGGCAATTCCAACCACAACTTCTTTAATCTTTATGCCGGATTGCTGCTCTGCTTGTGCAATAACAGTATTAATAGAGCGAACAGTCCTATCGATATTTATTACTACACCACGATTCATACCTTCAGATTCAGCAATTCCAAATCCTAAGATCTTCAATGTATTAGATTGTTTGTCGCGTGCAGCTACCAAAGCACATACTTTAGTAGTACCGATATCCAAACCAACTGTTATTTCGGGTTGTTCAATTTCGTTCATTCCTGTCACTTTATTAAAATTCGACATAAAGCCTGCCATTTATTTATTAACAATATTTATCGACATTGGATAATTATATTTTGCTATAACCTGAGAGCTCCATCTCAAGTCAATATAAGCCAAATTGCTTGTGTTTTTGCCGATAAGTTTAGTCTGCCAAAATGATTCAAGCTTATATAACTTATCGGATAAATCTGAATTTGATCCGATATATATCTTAAGTCCTGAATCTGATGTATAAATTATATATTCTTTGAGATTACGGTCGTATATAATTTCAGAAATCAATTTTGATAAAAATTGATTTTCCTGATTTTTTGTTTCATTTATTATATTTATTGCTCCGCGAAGAGCCGCAGAATCCACTTTCAAACCATTATAAACCCCCGAAATTATCGGCAGGTCTGAATGCTCTTTAAACAAGCGGTAGGGTAGCAGAGCCGCATCGCAATCCACATAACAAAGCTCGCCTATCTCATCTTTAATCAATGCTATCGGCAATCTTTCCTTTACTTCTATATCTAATGTATGGATACCTTCTTTGATATATGTTTCGCTTATAAACGGATTTGATGCTATATTACGCTTCACTTCATCATATTTGATTTGATTTTTGGGGATATTAATTATAGTATCGGCTATTGATTTTGATATTTCGGAACATGGTATAAGGGTGTTTCCTGTGATTACTACTTCTTTGATAGGCTGGGTGGAGTTCCATGCTTGCGCAGCAACAATTAAACCTACAAATCCAATAAGAATAAAAGCTAATCTTATCAAAAGTTTAGGTTTAGAGATAGGTTTATTACCTATTTTGTTAAGTATGTTTAATATTTTCCCCGTAATCCCCATTACACGCTTATCAAAATATAAAAAAACAGTACGAGATAATCTACCTAAGCGATCTCATGCCACAATATGATTTGCATTTCAATTATACAAACCGAAATATCTTCTTCCTAACTTTAATTTTTCAGACAACAAACCAAGGACTGACGCCACTTTTGTTTGTTTTTCTCGGAAAGAATAAGCGGTAACTTTTCTTT
>CAZBNQ010000326.1:0-4020 GCA_964493035.1 uncultured Hyphomicrobiales bacterium
GGAAACAACTAATGAAATCTGTAATTTTAAGGGCAATGACTAGTTATCTACTTCCTTTGATGTTGATTTTCTCTTTATTTTTATTATTGAGAGGACATAATCAGCCCGGAGGCGGATTTGTCGGAGGATTAGTCGCTTCAGCTGCTTTTTCCTTATATTTGATTGCCTATGATATTGAGAGAGTCAAAAAAATTCTATATTTCGAACCTGAAAAATTTATTGGTTTAGGTTTACTTATTGCCGTTACTAGTGCAATATATCCTGTATTTTTGGGTAAACCATTTATGACAGGCACTTGGCTCGATTTTCCTCTTCCCATATTAGGCAAGGTAGGCACTCCAATGATTTTTGATGTTGGTGTTTATTTTACCGTTATGGGTGTTACATTAAATATTATTTTCTCATTAGCCGAGGATAAGGAGTAAATATGGAACTATTGTTTGCAATTATTGCAGGAATTCTCTTTACCTCTGGATTTTATATGATATTGAGGAGAAGCCTCGTAAAAGTATTATTGGGCTTAATATTTTTAGGAAATGCTGGAAATATTCTCATTTTTTCGGTTGCACGAATTACTAAAGGTATTCCTCCATTTATACCAGGCAGCTCTAATACTCTGGCGGATCCTTATGCAGATCCTTTGCCACAGGCACTTATTCTTACTGCTATAGTAATTGGATTTGGTACTCAGGCTTTTGCTATTGCTCTTTTCAAAAAAGTTTATAAAAATCAAGGTGACGATGATTTAGATAAATTGAGATCGACAGATATGATGGATTATAAGGAAGGAAATAATTAATATGAACTCTCATCTGATCCTCCCTGTTGTAGTGCCATTTTTGAGTGGTATTATACTTTTGTTTTTCAGAAAAAATAGAAATATTCAAAGAATTCTAAGCGTTATTGCTTCGTTAATAAGCTTTGCTGTGGCTATATGGTTGTTTTGGGATGTTAAAAATAATGGAATTCAAAATTTATACGTAGGAAATTGGAAAGCTCCATTTGGAATTATTTTTACTGCCGATTTACTTTCTGTAATTATGGTTATGGTTTCGGCGATTATTGGTTTATCGACTTCAGTTTTTTCGCTTGCTACAATGGACAAAGCACGCGAGCATTTTGGTTATTATCCCCTACTTCAAATTATGATAATGGGCATTAATGGATCTTTTATGACCGGCGACTTGTTCAATATGTTCGTTTGGTTCGAAGTTTTGCTCATATCTTCGTTTGTACTTATTGTATTGGGTGGAACCAAACAGCAGGTAGAAGGCGGTATCAAATATGTCACGATTAATTTGTTGTCTTCATTGCTTTTTGTTACTGCTGTTGGTATTTTATATGCTCTTGTTGGAGCTTTGAATTATGGTGATATTGCTCAAAAAATTCCTTTGGTACAGCACAAAGGTATGATTAATTTAGTTGCAATGATGTTTTTGATATCATTTGGGATTAAGGCAGCAATTTTCCCTCTATTTTTCTGGCTACCAGCTTCATATCATACTCCGCCTGCAGCCGTATCTGCTATATTTGCAGGAATGCTCACAAAAGTTGGGGTATATGCTCTTTATAGAGTGTTTACTCTCCTATTCATTCATGATTTAGGATTTACACATACAATTATTCTAATCATAGCATGTTTCACAATGCTGACAGGTGTGTTTGGAGCTGCTTCGCAAATGGATTTCCGTAGGATTTTATCTTTCCACATTATTAGCCAGATTGGCTATATGATCCTTGGTTTAGCATTGTTTACTCCGCTTGGTATAGCTGGTGGTGTATTTTATATTTTCCACCATATTATCGTAAAAACAAATTTATTTTTCATTAGTGGCGTTGTCAAAGAAATGCGCGGCACATATTACTTGAAGAAACTCGGAGGCATTTATAAATTATATCCTGTCTTAGGATTATTATTTTTAATTCCGGCTATGTCTTTAGGTGGCATTCCTCCGCTTTCCGGTTTTTGGGCAAAATTTGCTGTAGCTAAAGCAGGTATTTTAAGTGGAGAATATCTTGCAGTTGGAATTTCATTATTTGTAGGACTGCTTACTTTATTTTCAATGATAAAGATTTGGAATGAAGTATTTTGGAAAGATAGAAATCAAGAAAATGCTGATATTGAACTAAAAGAAATGCCAAAATCTAAAGTATTTTTGATGTTTACTCCAATTGTATTTTTAGCTATAATTACGATTACAATTGGATTATTCCCACAATCATTTATTGAGATAGCAAACGAAGCTGCAGCTCAACTTCTAAATCCTAAGCTTTATATTCATTCAGTATTAGGAGCCAAATAATGGATAGATTCTTGATTAATATTGTATTTGCATTTGTATGGATGCTCCTCCAAGGAGAATTACATTTCTACAAATTTATGGAAGGATTTGTGGTAGCATATATATTTTTGTGGATAACGAGAAAATCTGCTATTACTACTCATTATTTCCCAAAAATATTTCAAATTATTGGATTCATATTATATTTTATTAAGGAATTGATTGTATCAAATCTTATTGTGGCTTATGATATAATAACACCTGGATATTATATGAAACCGGCCATTCTTGCAATACCATTGGAATGCAAAACTGATTTGGAAATTACATTATTTGCAAATTTGATTACATTGACTCCAGGCACTTGGAGCATCGATGTATCTACTGATAAATCGACACTATATATTCATGCAATGTATGTAGACGACGTCGAAAAGTTTAAGATCGATTTGAAAAATGGATTAGAAAGAAAATTACTCAAGGTGATGAGATGAGATTTATAGATATAGCTTTATTTATTTCTTTACCGATGATCATATTATCCGTATTTCTATGCCTGATAAGGCTTATGAAAGGTCCAAGTATCGAAGACAGGATAGTTGCATTAGATGTGCTCACAGCAATGTCTATATCGTTCATTGCGGCGTATGCTGTATTTACAAAAGCCACAATGGTGCTTGATGTGGGTTTGATCCTCGCAATACTTTCTTTTTTGGCAACAGTATCATTTGCAAATTATTTGGAAAGGAAACATCACAAATGAGTATATATATCGAAATATTGAGTGGAATACTTATTATATTAGGATCAATATTTGTATTGATTTCTGCAAGCGGATTATTGAAAATGCCGGATCTATATATGCGTACCTCAGTAACAACCAAAGCATCTACTATTGGGGTTGGAATGGTTTTATTGGGTACTGCAGTCTATTTTGAAGATTTAGGAATTTACGCACGAGCAATCTTGATAATAATTTTTATTTTTATGACTGCTCCAATTGGCTCTCATCTTATCGGAAGAGCAGGCTTTCTGGACAAAGTAGAACTTTGGAAAGGCACTATAGTAAACGAACTTGAAGATAAGTATTCAGAAGATAAGAAAACATTGAAATGATATTAATTAGAAATAAATTTTAAGTTCAATTGGAAAAATCGATTCTCCGTTTTTCAATGTGGTAGTACAATTTTATCTATGGCTTGATTCAGAAGATTATGTAGTTATTTTAAGATTTCCTCATAAATCTTACATTTTAATTACTGGATTTTGTGTTGATAGATATAAGAAACAAGATTTTAATAGAAGATACGATGAGTATCTAAAAAAAAATAAAGCCACCGTATAGATAGCTTTTGCCGTATATTAAAGGTTTACGGCTTCCTACGTCTTTCGTGACTAGGCACGGTGACCAATACAAATTTATCATTTGAGACTTATAAAACAAAACAATATTGTAACAAATTAAACAATTATTACAAATTTTTCCACCTTCCGAAAGGCGTTAAAGATCGCCACCTTATATTTATAACTGTTTCCCTGAGCATTGAAGCACTAATTATTTGCGAAGGGAGGATAAATTGAGTAAATAATTAAAACATAGATAATAATATATATTATATTTTTATTGAAATATTTTGGAGTAATTATGAGATTTGGCAAACCTAATGTAAAATGGTATTTATTCAATATAGAAGGATTGTTAATTCATGATCAAGAAAATATTGAAGAATTTATATTT
>CAZBNQ010000327.1:0-1831 GCA_964493035.1 uncultured Hyphomicrobiales bacterium
CTTGTCCATAATTAGCATAATGGCCAGAAGTTACGTATAATTCTTTTTGACCAATGTGAGGAGTAATAACAGGATTATATCCATATTCTCTTTGGATACCGCGCATGAAATATTCTAATTTTTCACGAAGCACAGCGCCTTTGGGAAGCCACAAAGGCAATCCTTGTCCTACTTTATTTGAGAATACGAACAACTCGAGTTCTTTACCAAGTTTTCTATGATCTCTTTTTTCAGCTTCTTCTCTCAAAGTAATAAAGTCATCGAGCATTTTCTTTTTAGGGAAGCTGATACCATAAAGACGAGTCATCATAGGTCTTGATGAATCGCCACGCCAATAAGCACCTGCAACAGCAAAAAGCTTAACTGACTTGATCAGGCCTGTATTTGGGATATGAGTACCACGGCAAAGATCAATAAAATCACCTTGTTTGTAGAAAGTAATTTCATTTTCTTTCAATCCGTCCAGCAATTCTAATTTATATTCATCGCCAACTTCTTTGAAGTGTTTAACAGCTTCGTCCCAAGAAATTTCAATTCTTTGATAATCAGCATCGCGTTTTGCCAATTCAAGCATTTTAGCTTCGATTTTTGGCAAATCGTCAGCAGTGATTCTTTGTCCATTTGGAATATCTATATCATAATAGAAACCATTTTCGATAGCAGGACCGATGCCAAATTTTGCACCGGGATAAAGAACAGAAACAGCTTCAGCCATCAAATGGGCAGAAGAGTGCCAATAAATTTCTTTACCTTCTTCATTATCGAAGGTTACTAATTTGATTTCTGCATCTTCATTTATTGGTCTTGATAAATCATATTGCTTGCCATTGACAAAAATTCCGAGACAATTGCGGGCTAAACCCTCAGAAATGGATTTTGCAATCTCCATTCCGCTAGTTCCGTCCGGATATTCGCTTACCCTTCCGTCTGGAAATGTTATTTTCATGCTTTTTCCGAAAAATTATTATACTTTATAAAAAGCAAAAATATAAATATTATGCGAACTAATAAAATTTGATTTTACATTATTCCAACTTTATTGATTTCAAAGCTATTTTTTATTAATTTTTATTGAACTTTAAAATATTTTTTCTTCATCAAAATTGTGGATAAACTTACAAATCATTACTCACTATATATTTATAGTGTTATTTAAAAAATATTAATTTTTTCATAATTAACAGTTTTCCGATTTTTGCTAATTGTTTTTTTGATTTATAATTAAGAGATATAGGAAGGTGTTTATGAGAAAATTGCTTCTATTGGCAGCATTCATCACGCTAAGTATGGCTTCTTCTTTCGCTCAAAATCTGCAGATTCATTATGATATGGGCAAAGATAGAAAGTATTTTACCAGTACTTTCGAAATGTTCAAACCGGATGATTACGGAGCTTCGTTCTTTTTCATCGATTTCGACTTCAACCAATCTGGCAACAAATCTGCTTCTTTAGCTTATTTCGAAGTTGCTAGATATTTGAAACTCCCCTTCATCACTGAAAAACTCTCTGCCACTGTTCAATATAATGATGGTACTGCTCCTTGGGGAAGATTAGGTTCTATTTGGCTTGCGGGCTTCAGCTACCCTATCGACCTTGGATTTGTTACTCTAAGTACTGATTTATTGGCTAGAAAAGATTATTCTTCTAAAGATATGGACATTCAGCTTACTACAGTTTGGTACAAACCTTTCTTCGATAATAAACTTGTTTTTCAAGGATTTTTGGATGTTTGGTCTCACCACAATCCTGTCAAAGATGAAAGAGAATTTGTTGTATTGACAGAACCTCAATTGTGGTACAACGTTTGGGACAAATTAAATCTTGGCGGCGA
>CAZBNQ010000327.1:1841-4001 GCA_964493035.1 uncultured Hyphomicrobiales bacterium
CGGGCGCGCTCCTCTCGGTGGTGGGCAAATCAGCAACAATTTTATTGCTTCTGATGAATTTCAAGTCAATCCGACACTTGGTATTAAATGGAATTTTTAATTTAAGAATATAGGCAAAAAATGTTAGCAAAATTCTTCGAATTTGAAAAAAACAAGACTGATTTCAAGACTGAAATCATTGCCGGCTTGACTACTTTTTTGGCTACAATGTATATCATTGTCGTCAATCCGGCAATTCTAAGCAAGACAGGCATGCCATTTAGCGGTGTGCTTACTGCTACAGTACTTGTCTGCTTTTTTAGCAGCATGATGATGGGACTCTATGCAAAAAATCCGATAGTAGTGGCTCCTGGCATGGGACTTAATGCATTTTTCACTTTCAGTGTTGTGCTTGGCATGGGCGTGAAATGGGAAATTGCTCTAGGTGCTGTTTTTTGGGCTGGTATTTTCTTTTTTGTTCTTTCTGTCTTTAATGTTCGTACTTTCATTGTTCAAGCCATTCCAAAGCAACTCCGGTATGCCGTATCGGCCGGTATTGGGTTGTTTATTACATTGATTGGCTTTGCAAATGCTAAGTTTATCATACCAAATCCTGCTACAATGGTTTCTATTGCAAAAATGGATCCTGTGGTTGTTACTTTCCTCGTTGGATTAGCTGTAACTTCCATTTTAGTTATCAAAAGAGTAAAAGCCGCAATGATTTTCGGTATTATTTTTACTACACTCGCAGCAATTCCAATTGGCAGACTCTATGGCGATGCTTCTGCAATTAACTTTGGAATTCCTACTTTGGTTACTTTCAGCGGAATTTTTTCAGCACCCGATTTCAGCTTATTGCTTAAGTTAGATTTCGTCAATTCGCTTCATTTCGCTGTTTGGCCAGTTATTTTTGCGATTGTTTTCACTGATATGTTCGATAGTCTTTCTACATTTGTTGGTGTAGCCGAAGCTGCAGACTTATTTGATGAAACCGGCGAACCAAGAAATGTGAAACAAGCTTTGATTGTAGATTCATTTGCAACTGGTATTGCCGGATTATTAGGTTCGAGTGCTGGTACTGCTTATATTGAATCAGCTACCGGTATCGAAGAAGGTGGACGTACAGGACTTACTGCAGTTACTGCTGCAATATTATTCCTACCTTTTATGTTTCTCTCACCACTTTTATCGATTGTGCCCGCAATTGCCACAGCTCCTGCATTAGTTTTGGTGGGTGTATTTATGCTCAAGCCTGTTACTAAAGTTCAATGGAACAAATTAGATGATGCTATTCCTGCATTTTTGGCTTTAGTATTGATTCCATATACTTATTCAATTACTCAAGGTATTATTTGGGGATTTTTAAGCTGGACAGTAATAAAATTATTAACTGGAAAGCATAAAGAAGTTACTCCAACTCTTATCATTATCGATTTATTTGCAATCTTATCATTGATTTTGCATTAATAATCAAAATATTCAGAGCCGTAATTTAATGCGGCTCTGATATTTTATTTACTTATTTTATTTAGTTCAATATTTTAAAAATAATAATTTTTGCCTACAGTTTATATTACTTCCAATTTCAATAATATTCAATAACAAACTAGTTTGAGCAAAAATCATCTACTCCTTAAATTAAATAAATATACAAGTATTTATAATATTAAATGAGTTTCCTTCAATCCATCATCTTCATCTATTTTCAAATTAGGAATTTCTCGATATTTTATTGTATCCCCATTTTTTAATCTAAATTCTATACTTAAGAAGAAATTCTTATGACCATAATAGTATCTAGTATCCAAATAAATGGATTTTACATAATCACTATTTATTATTTTTCCTTTAAATTGCGGGAATAATCTATGTATTGTAACACTATCTAGATTTGTTACTACATTTGGTGTATATTCATTTATATTTCGAATGTAATCAGGAATATCTGGATTTATACGAATCTTGGCTTTAGCTGGAGATTCATGATTATAAAAGCTTACCCCATTCCAAAACACATAAGAGCAAAATGTCTTTTCTCCTATATTTTTCAAATATATAATATACTCACTACTAGCTTTTAATGTCTTTAGAAGACTGTCATTTACAACAGGATCACTAGTTCCTTTCCAAGAATAACCAGGATAGAATTTGTAAAAAGAAGTATCTTTATATTTAATAAAA
>CAZBNQ010000328.1:0-3995 GCA_964493035.1 uncultured Hyphomicrobiales bacterium
TCGTCTCCTTTTATCAATAATCTCGAACTTATTTTATTATTTCCATTCAATTTTAATTTTGGAGACTTTATATCAGAGTATGATTTGAAGTATTTATGAAGAAAATATACTGCTCGGTGTGTAACTGCAAATTCAAGCCATTCCGGCTTAGGCATGATTTTAGGTGATGTTATTATTTCGATTTGATCTTTATGCGCAATCTTATATGATAGGTCTTTTATAGCTCCATTCACTTTTCCGGAAATACAATGCATTCCTGTTTCTTCATTAATTGTAAAAGCAAAATCTAATAGTGTCGCCCCATTGGGCATCTTAAATTGTTCACCATTTTTTGAAAATACAATTAATTCCTGGTCGAATAAGTTTACTTTAATAGAATCCCAAATCATATGAGGAGCATTTTCGCCTTCTTCTTCAATTATATCCTGCATCCATTCGCCCCAATGCTCGAGATCTATATCAGAAAACTCTAATGCTCTTATACGTCCGGATCTTAAAGAAAATTTTGCAGCAAATCCTTCTTCTGCAATTTTCTCCATTTCTTCTGTTCTTATCAAAATTTCTACTTTTTTTCCATCAGGTCCAAACAACTCAGTCGTCAAAGACTTATACCAGTCTAATTTAGGATTGGCTATATAATCGACAAAACTGACTGCATTAAAAGTATTTGCTAATACACCATGAGCACGATAACATTCATGAACATCTTCTGTCCGTATTATTATTACCATCGAATAGAAATTATCAATCTCAGAAATAGATTTTCCTTCTTGTATCATCCTGAAAATTTCGTATTCGTGTTTATGAATTATTGACAAATAATGAGATATATTTTTTTCGTTCAATCCATTCTGAATCAAATCGCTAAATACTTTTATATAATCAATAAAGTCTCTTCTTTTCTCATTCAGTGATGTACGTATGGCTTCGTAGGTATTTCTATCAGAATAATAAAAAGAACGGTTTTCGAGTTCCATTTTTATCTTGCTTAGCCCAAGTCTATGAGCGAGAGGCACATAAAAATTCAAAGTTTCTAAGGCTATTTCTTTCTGCTTTTCGGGTCTGAGATAATGCAAAGTGCGGAGATTGTGCAGTCTATCAGCCAATTTTATCAAAATTACTCTTATATCTTTAACCAAAGAAAGAAATATTTTCCTATATGTCTGTGCTTTTATTCTTAATTTCTTTTTTGCGGGATCAATTATTATTTCATCGGCAAAGCAATCTTCTTTTTCATCAATTTTTGTAACTGCATCAACAATCTCAGCTATTTCTTCGCTAAATTCTCTGGCTATCATCTCGCGATTTACCTGCTCAACGTCTTCGATTGTGTCATGAAGAAGACAAGCAGCCAATGATGCAGAATCATGAATTGTAAATTCTTTTAATAAAATAAGCGTTACATTTAATGGATGAGTATAATATGGATAGCCCGATTTTCTTTGTATTGCCTGATGTTTTTCGACGCAAAAATAAAATGCTCTTCTAATTAAAGTCAAATCTGTTTCAGGTTCGATTTTTAATATTTCTTCTTCTAAATATTCCAAATCGGCAACGGCATCTATACCGAAAATCCCCTTTTCGTCATATTCCAACTCAAAATCGTAAAGCATTTCCATATATATTAATCCAAATCTTCCACAAATCTTTATCGTTGCGTATTATCGCATCTATACTTAATCTAAATCGGGAATTGCATAAAAAATAAAATTAGCTAAATTTTATTTACAAACAAAAAGGATTAGCTTGGCTTAGATAATAAATCTGCTACTGCTTTTACTAAAGAAATCATTCTTGGATAATTCATTCTCTTTGGACCAATCAGCCCAATAGATCCTGAGGCAGACCCCATCTGATAGGATGTTAGTACCAAAGAGTAATCATTCAATATATCGTTTTGCAATTCTCTGCCTATCAAAACTTTAATTCCATTCGGCTCCTCAACTTGGTCGAGAAGGTGAATTATCATGTCTTCATTTTCAATTAATTCTATTACAGATCTTACTTTTTCGACATCTTCAAACTCAGGATATTCAAGCAAATTTTGTGTTCCTGCCATCACTATCCTATCGTAATTACTTCGCTGTTCGAGCATCTTATCCAGCGAATCTATAAATAATCTTACTATAGGTGTATCTTTCTTTTCAAAATCCCTAAT
Organism: uncultured Hyphomicrobiales bacterium; assembly: GCA_964493035.1. Classification (GTDB taxonomy): domain Bacteria; phylum Bacteroidota; class Ignavibacteria; order Kapaibacteriales; family UBA2268; genus JAUQWR01. The sequence goes on from CAZBNQ010000328.1 coordinate 2,159, forward strand.
CATTTCCGTAAAATTTTCTCTTACGAAATTGAGTGGTCTTCCACTGATTCTATCATTTAAAAATCTTGTAACTTCGCCTAAAAGATTGACATCGATATCGACATTTGCTTCCAGTGAAATTGTTTTTACCACATTCGAATCTAAAGCAATCAGAACAATTATTCTTGTACTGCTCAATGGAATTATCTCAATCTTCTGAACAGAGCAATCAATAATACCCGGAATTTTGACTAAACCAATAAATTTGGACAACATTCCGAGTACTTTCGATACATCCTTATAAATTGATTCACTATCTTGACCGCTTATATTCTGTTTTACTTTATTGAAATCATAATCGGGAATAGAAGTGAATCCTTTTATTGAGTCTACATAAAACCGATAGCCTTTGTCGGTAGGCACTCTTCCGGCCGAAGTATGAGGATGGCTTATATACTCCAATTCCTCTAAGTCTGCCATCACATTTCTCAATGTTGCCGGGCTTAGCTTCATATCATTTTCGATATACTTTGCTAATGCTCTCGAGCCGACTGGCGTAGCCTTAAGAACATACAACTGAACAATTCTGGCGAGTATCTCCTGCTCCCTATCATTCAACTGCCTATCATTAGCACTATGCCAAATCTCATTCACTTCAAATTCTCCATTTTTGATACATTATTTATCAAACGACAAATTTGTTTACTTATTATAATTCGCAAATTAACTAATTTTTTAATTTAATTTCCCGAATATGTATCAGGATCTATATAATATCTTACAGAACTTGTAGAAAAGTTTTTTTCGTAGTGATCTACTGCACTTTTAATAGCCAACTTCAAAAAATATCCGTTGGGATCTTTGTCTTTTAGCCCTTTTATTATGATTTGCTTCAAGTGCAAATTCATTTTTTTTGGAATTTGCGGAAAATTTGGTCCAAATTTCAATACTGAATCATGTTGAGGTATAGACTGAAAAAACAACATTGATTGCTTATTTACTTTATCGAAATCTTCACCTGAAAACTCTATCAAACATAATCTTGAAAATGGTGGAAACTGAGTCTTCATTCTTTCTAAGCTTTCCTGCTTGAAAAATCCTAAATAATCATTTTCGACAGATTTAATTATCGAAAGGTTTTCCGGATGGGAAGTTTGAATTAAAACTTCACCCCGAAGCTTGCCGCTTCTGCCTGCTCTGCCCGATACTTGCGAAAGCAATTGGAAAGTTCGCTCTGAAGCTCGAAAATCTGGCAAAAAAAGTTGTAAATCAGCATTTATCACTGCTACTAATGTAACTCTATCAAAATCTAATCCTTTGGCTACCATCTGAGTACCGACCAAAACATCAATTTCGCCATCAGCAAACCTCTGCAAAATATTTCTATGCGAACCTTTTTTTGAAGTAGTATCCAAATCCATTCTCTGGATAATCGGTTCAAGATTTTTTAAAGCAAAGTATTTTTGAATTTCCTCTTCAATTTTTTGGGTTCCTGCCCCTACTTCATTTAGCTTAGCAAAACCACACACCTTGCAAGAGTGATGTGCCGTAGCAGAATAGCCGCAATAATGACATCTCAATTGATTACTCGATTTGTGATAAGTAAGCGTTACTGCACAATTCTTACACATAGGAATTGACGCACAATCCGGGCATTCTAAATATGATGCAAATCCTCTCATATTTTGAACCGTATTTTACGTTACCCACAATATCGCATACTTCTTTCCCAATGGGCGAAGTGTAATTTTGACTGTGATGAATTAGTAAAAAGAAAAAGTGAGCTCTTAGGGCTAATCATTTATAATAGTGTGCCGAAGGGCCTAAAATATAATCAAAATGAATTCCATTTGTGTCA
>CAZBNQ010000329.1:0-3987 GCA_964493035.1 uncultured Hyphomicrobiales bacterium
AGTCCGTCAAGTGGCTCAAAAAAAACTTGTCAATTATTTGGCAAGTTTTTTTTATTTATTTTTTAACTGCGCTAAAACTACTCCACCAATTATGAGCGCACCACCAAGCATAAATTGAATAGATGGCACTATCGAAAAGAATATCAAAGACATAATTGTAGTAAGTATTGGCTGTAGATTATTAAATATTGCGACTTTTGCTGCCTCAATTTTTCTCAAAGCTACAAACCATAGCCCATAACCAAAAACTGAAGCTCCGGCACCCAAATATATTAATTCTATCCATTGAATTGATTTTATTTCACTCAAAGGATACTCAGGATTTATAAATAGAAAAATAATTAAAAACATCAAGCAACCAAGTATTACTGAGCTTGCAGTCGAAAAAAATGCTCCATATTTTTTTACTAAATTCTGGCCAATTATTGTATATATAGACCAAGTGAAAGATGATCCTAAAGCAAGTAGATTTCCAAGAAAATTTTCTGAGGCAAATGTCAATCCTTTTTCGAACTGAATTATAGCTGATCCCAATAAAGCGATAGCTATTCCAATACTTACAGCAATAGAATAAGATTGTTTTTGAAATATTTTAGAAAGTATAAGCACAAAAACCGGCGACAAAGCATAAGCTAAAGCAAGATTTGCCGGGCTGGTAAGCTTTACTGCATTAAAAAACAGCATTTGGTTGATTGGAATATTTAAAGCTGCTAAAATTAAATATTTAATCCAATCTTTAGATTCAATCTTATTAAACAGTTGTTTTGAAAATATCATCCATGCAAAAAACACTAACGAAGCAATTGCCGCTCTAATCAAAAGCACTAATTCCACCGGAAGCACTCCGCTTATATCCTTGCTCACTATATGGGTAGTTGATGGAATTAATTGTTGAAGAATCAACAGCCAATACATTTTCAGTCCTTTATAATCAATTAGCTAAAATGGGAGCGATGCCCAAAGCGCAAAACCAAATCTATCCTTTGCCAATGATTCTACTCCCCATCTGAATTCAGCCTTTAAATAGATTAAATTGCTCACAAAAGTAGGGATTTTATCTAAACCAAAACCAGCTTCTGCATAGAATTTATTACCGGTAGAACAATAAATTTTATTATTTAAATTATTATATTTCCCTATCAATCCGGAGAAAATCAGCTCCAAGCCTCTTCCCTCGTAAAGTGGCAGACCTAATGCACGCCACCAAAGATCCTGAGTATTGAAGTGAACTGCAGCGCTGGCATATTCTGATCCTCCAAATCTACCCAAAGGAGCCGAAATAAAGCTATGATTTTGACCTAAAAACACATAACCGGTTTGCATTAAATACATATATTGCAATGGAGTAGATTTTGAAGTATAACCTGCGTGAAGATCTATATCCAGACTCATCGGAGCATAACCAGTATAGAATGTTGGAATAAATGCTCTAAGTTTAGCTTCAGCACCTTTAAAGAATTTAGTTTTTTCATGATTTTGACCATAAAAAGCATTAAATTCATAGCCATATTGGAATTTATTTCTTTGAACAGTAATAGAAATTCCATCGAAAATAGAGCCAAATGAAATTACATTATAATTTCCTTGGTCTGCAGGTGGATTAGTTCTATATTTTTTTTCTTGAAATAGAGATCTGTCAGTTGAATTTTTCAATATAAATTGTCGAGATTGCTCAAATTCTGTCCAAAACTCCCAACCATTATATTCATAATTAGCTGTCAGGCTCCACCCATTTTCTTTAAAGAAATTATAATATTCTTTGTGAGTAATCAACGACATAATCGAATGTACTAATTTTGGATAAGCATCATCAGTGCCCATAGTTTCAGAATTTGAATATATTCCGAAAGTAAGATCAAATTTAGACAACTCATCATCGCTATCAATATTATAGGATAAATTAGCGTAGCCATATGGTTTTTTTTGTCCAAAACTATAAGCACCCATACCTTCAAATTCGAAATCTCCTGTATTAGCTTTCAAATTAAGACCAAGCAAAACAGAAGAAGTTCTATTAAAACCAAATTCAGGCATATAAGAATAATTGAAACCTTCGGCAGCAATAGAATCTTTTTTGGCATTTGTCACCAAACTATCGACAGTACTATAAATATTTAATTCTTTTGGGCTTATATCACGCAAAGAATTTTGCTCCCAAAACTTATTATTAGTAGAGTCTGCACTTGAAATAACAGTAATTCTCGGCACATTTTGTTTATAAATAGAATCTGGCAAAGGCTCATTGACAGTCATATCGCTATAAATACTAGTCGCCTTAAACTCAGTCCCAACATCAAGCATACCCTTAAGTATATCAACTTGAGCTTTACCTGTTACTTCAAAAAATGTTGGAAACCAAATATCACGCTTAATTTCTTCAAATTTTTGATTAAAATTAAGATCTTTAACAAAACTGATAGCCGATTCATCACTTGGCTTCAGGTCTACTTCGATCAAATTATATGTGCCTTCAACAATGTATATTTTACCTTTAAATACTGGAAATACGCTTGTATTTGGAATTACATTAATAACATATACATATCTATCATCTAAAACAGTTCTTTTTTCAAGTTCAAAATTATAATAATCAAAAGCATCATTACTTATTGGACTAGTAAAAACAGCATTGGCAAATCTTACTTTATCCCTCATAAACTCTCTAAATTCGCCAATGGCAAGAATATTGGCAGCGGCATCCAGATTGGCAGTTTGTCTTCTTTGGATTATTGACTTATGATCAATATTTTTTGTATAGTCGATATAATTTCTCGAGAAATTTTCTAATAAGAACATTTGAAATTGAGAAGGAATAGTACCAGAACCCAAATTTGTTGCTAAGCTCAATTTATTGGATTGCCCATCGATGCTACCATAAACAGAACCGCTCATTTCCATAACTATTTTGCTATATAAAATGCCGCTAAAAGTTTTAATTTTCGAGAGATTTTCTTCTTTTCTTTTGATTGCGCGCTTAATAATTTGGTTGGCATCAATATCGCCTGTTACTTGTACAGATTTCAATAAAATTGGATCTGGCACTAATTTAATAGTGATTGAATCAGTTTTTTCATTTAAATTAATTTTTTGTGTCTGATAGCCTATCGAGCTAATTTTCAAAACTTGCCTGCCGGATGGAACTTGGAGCCTAAATTTTCCACTTTGAGAAGTAAATGTTCCTTTATTAGATTCAACCAATCTAATTGTTGCACCCGAAATAGGTTTTGAGCTTTCAGATTCTATTACTGTACCGACAATAAGCTTAGTCTGAGCAAACAATAAATTATTCGCAAAAGCAAATAGAAACAAGCATAAGCAAATAACCAACTTTTTCATAACAATCAAATATATATTAATAAAATTTTAGGCACAGCTTGCCGGCTCCGGCAATCCTGCTATTCGTGTAGCACCTTTAGCAGGACCCATCGGGAAAAGATCATAAATTTCTCGAAGTGAAAATCCGGTGTCATTGCATAGTTTTTTTATTTTTGGTGATATTCCATGTTTTAGGTAATAATTACGCAAAAATCCTATCACCAGCCAATGGTTATCAGTTAATGGTTTTATATTTGATTCTTCTGCCAATCGAACAGCAATTTCTTCGTTCCACTTGTCCGGACTTTTCATAAAACCATCTTCGTTTAATTCAATTTGACAATTATCAATTTGAATTATCTTCATTGCTATTACCTTCAAATATATTCAAAACTCATCTTTTAGAGACGAACTCAAATATTCATTATTCTTTAATAATTAAAAATTAAATTTTTGGGTTCACACATCATTTTTCCCACTCAAACGCTCAATATTCAATTTTCGAACCCAAGCCAACCTCACTATCGAATTACAGCGTAAAATCCCAATGGTGGCGATTTATTAAGGTCGTTTTTTCGTCGAAATACTACATTTTTTTCTTGTATTTTAAACGTAGTTTTCTTATATACTTTTACTTATTCAAAAGTTTGACTTCAAACATATACTGCCAAT
>CAZBNQ010000330.1:0-3982 GCA_964493035.1 uncultured Hyphomicrobiales bacterium
CGAAGATTTATAGCGATTCAAAATTAATAGTAGAAAAAGTTGTAAATAATAAATAATAGAGAATTGAAATTAGAAGAATCCTATTTGAGATTTCAGATGGGATTTTTTTTATTTATAATACAATTCAATTCCTAACCTGAAATATCTGAGTGGCAAAGGATAGTTTAAAATATATTGGCGTTTTTGATTAGTAAGATTGTTACAATTAAATATGAAATTTAAATTGTAATCGTAAATTGAAGCAGAATATTTTGTACTTAAATTTATTTCGTAATTAGATTTAATTATATATTCTGGATAATTATCAGGTTGGACGTACATAAAACCGTTATATGCAGATGAAATTGCAGCAGATAAATTTTTATATTCAAAGGAAATTAGAGCAGAAATTATTTCTTGAGGAATATACGGTAGGTATTTTCCATCAGTGCTGTAATCCATAGCTTGTTGATAAGTGTAGTTAAAAGATAGCATTGCAAGAAAATCGCCAGAAATATAAGAATATGAAGATGAAAATTCGATGCCAAAGCTTCGAGTTTTCGCAAGGTTTCTTGCACTCCATGCGACAGAACTTTTGGGTATTGCCACAATCTGGTCTTTGCTTATCATATAAAATAAATTTAATTCGATATTTAAAGGATTAAGTGGATTTATATTTAATCCAAGATTGAAAGAATTTGATTTTTCCGGTTTTAAATCTTTAGTCCCAAAATTTAAATAATACATTTCGTTGAAATTAGGTGCTCTGAAATTATAAGAATAATTGAGTGATAAAGATGAATTTAGCGGGAAATTGTCATCAAGGATAATACCCAAATATGGCGAGAATGCAATGCCAAAGTCGGAAAAGTAATCTGAACGCAAAGCAGAAATAAATGAAAATTTATGAGAGTCGAAATAGGAAATATATTCTGATTTTGCACCTAAAGCAATAGAAAATCGATCAGCATAATTAGAATTTGAATTATCAATCATATCGCCCGATAAAGTAGAAAAGCAGACATTAGAGTATATTTCGTAATTAATCGGAACAATCTCAAAATAATCAATATTCTTGAAACTCAATTGGAAATCTTTATTCAAAAATAAATTGCCATTTTGATTTATGCTTAAATTATCGGAGTCGATATATTTACTTTCATTAAATTTAAACATTAAAGAAGCAATTATATTTTTATTAAATTTAGTATGAAGAATGGATAATATTTCCTTTTCGTCCAATTTTGCTTTAGAAGATTCTAATCTGTCTTTTAATACAGGACCGGGAACAGCTCTGGAAGCAGATTTAGCTATTATATTTAATTTGACTGACTCAGTATTGAAAATGCCGGATTTGTCGTAGGAATTAATACTAAAAATTAAATTATTGAAAAAGGCATTGTCGCGAAGTGTATCGATATTTACACCATTTCTATTAAATTGTACTTTGTATTTATTTTTAGAGTCTTCATAATTAATATTAAAATTAATGGCTCTGATAGAATCGCCCAAAGTAAATCCTAAAGCAGCGAGATAATCTTGGAAACTACCGGCAAATAATTTGATATTAATTTGATTATTTAGATTATTATCAGAAATTATGTTGACTACACCGGTAAGCGCATTAGTTCCAAAAATTGCACTTGCACCTCCACGAGATATTTCCAGAGAATTGACCATAGAGACAGGAATTAGTGAAAAATCAACACTAGAGTTTTGAGTAGAGCTGATAGGCATACCATCAATCATTACAAGAGTCTGAGAGGAAGTACCGCCTCTGATGGAAATAGTTTTTATTGCTCCAGCACCACCATAATCCTTGACAGCTACACCGGGAGAAAAAGCAAGTAATTTGCTTAAGCCAACAGGTGCAATACGCTTGATTTCTTCGTTGCGTATCTTGCTTAGTCCGCTATAATTCATTATTGTGTTTGAAATTGATTCTGCGCTAATATTTACAGGTTTTGTTTTATATACTCTGAGTGTGTCGTTATCCAAACTGAATAATGAAGTGTAAGTTAATAATAGAAACAATATGTAAATATTAATTTTCAATTCGAACCAATCATTTATAAAAATTCAAAATTAAGTTAATCAAAATTAGTAACAAAATAATCGAGTAAATAAAAAAAACACAGCTCCCGATAGGAAAGCAAGGAGCTGTGAATAGCTATATCAACATTTATTGTTTAACGATTATTTTAGCGGCAATTGCATTGCTATTATTTTTAACAAAAAGAATATATGAGCCTGCAGCTAAATTTCTAATATCAATACGAGTATTATGTTCAAATTTATTCGATAAAATTTTAGAGCCTGAAACATCGAATAGCTCGTAGCTGTCTGCATTTAAGTCAGCATTAAGATTTATAAAATCAGCACTTGGATTAGGATAAACAATGATTTTGGCATTATTTTCTTCATTAATATCAAGACTAATAAGCTTGAATAAAGTTACTTTGTCATTAGCAGTATAATTATCTTTTTGGCTTACAAGCGAGATAGCCAAATAGTTTTTCGATTCGTCAAGAAGAATAAGCGACTCAGCTTTACCATCGAGAGCAACATTTGAAATAAGAGAATTATTGTCTAAAACTGCAAGATTTGATTCATAAGTTGTCGAGAAAATGATGCCTGAATGCCCATAAATAGATTCTCTAGGACCATTGAAACCGCTTGTATTAGTAGCAATTTCGCCAATAATCTGGAAATTATTGAGATTGCATCTTACAAGCTTGTGCGAACCATTTAAAGTAATAAGCATTTCAGACTTATCTTGATTAAGAGAAATATGATTAACGAGGCTTCCAGGCTCTATGATTGCAACTTTATCAGATTCCATATCAAGATTGATGATTTCGACAGAAGCGTCGCTAGCGCCTGTGCCTTCCGCAGCTATTGCGAGATAATTATTTCCGTTGAAAGAGTATGGAATAGTCATCTGAACGTTCATTCTTGCAGGAATTGTATCAAGAATTGATTTAGCATAGCGATCTACAACAAAAACGAAATTTGTATCGGGCAGCCAAGCACCAGTCGGAATTACACGTTTGCTCACATAGAGGCGATTGCCATCTACAGAAATAGCATGAGCATCAATAGGCATAAAAATAGAATCGATAAGAGCACCGCTGTTAGTGTTATAAGTTGCAATTCGATCCTTCAAGCCAACAAATAGAGTATCGCCGGAAACAGCAAGGCGAGTAGGAAATTTGATGCCTGCAAAATCGAAATCACGAATTTTAGAAGCCGAACCGCTTAAAGAGTTAGTACTAAAGAAATTATCGACATCGGCTTTAGGCAATCTCCACCAAGAAGGAGATTCTTCGCCCTCGGCATAAGTACCGTTGAAATCGAGATCGACACCCATGCAGATAATATTAAGTCCTTGAGGAGTATTAAACATAAAAGTGGGCTGTTTGCCGGTTGTAAAATTAACTTTATTGCTGTTAATTTGAGCCAAAACAGGAGCAAAAGCAAAAGCAACAAATGCAATAAATGCAATAAATGCAACAAAAGTAGATTTTTTCATAGAAAAACCCCAAAATATAAAGAAACGATTAAATATGGGGGAAAGAAAGTAGAAGTAAGAATAGACTTTCGCTTCCCTCATTCACCTGTTAGCGCAGGTGTCGTGCTGACCTTCAGCACTATAATGAGCAAAACAAACCAGGTCTTCTGACTCCAGCATCATCCCTAAGCTTCGCCTTCCCACCCGAAAGCAGTGGCTGAAAAAATTCGAGAAGCTTCGGTACGCTGATACAGCGGCGCTACCGTGCAGGATTCTCACCTGCTTCCCTTAATTTGCAATGAACATGTTTCAAAATTAAGACAAATATTTGAGAAAAAAAAGCTGATCAAGAAAATTATTTTAGATGAGTTTAAACTATTTCAGAATTTTAAATATATAAATTAAGGACTGATTGTTTGAGATTAATTTGGAGTGAAAATAATAAATAAACAATTTGCAGTTCAAAAAATTGTGCATTTAAATTATATATAT
>CAZBNQ010000331.1:0-3977 GCA_964493035.1 uncultured Hyphomicrobiales bacterium
CGGTATTGCCACAAGTTCTTGTGAAAAATATCGATGTGGAGTTTGACCAAGATAATATGTTGATTAATACTAATACATTCGAAAAAGGTACTTATTCTGTAAGTACTCGCAGTACATACAAAGATTTGTCAGAAGAAGATAAAGAAAAGAATTTATTAACCGAATTGTCTGATATGTTTACTGATTTTTCGATGAATGATCTAAAATTTTCGGATGATTTAGAAAAATTAAGTGACTCTTTGTCTTACTCTTATCAAGTGAAAGTGGCAAATCCATTTACTAAAATAAGTAATTTATATGCCTTCAAGCTTCCACTTTTTGATGAATTGGAAGGTCTTTCAGTGATTTCAACACCAAAACGAATTTATCCAATAGATCTAACAGATTGGTATTACATAGGTGATTTGCTCTATAATATCAATATCAAAATTCCTGATAATATGAAATTATCTTCAATACCAAAGAATACTAATATTAGCAATTCATTTTGCAATTATGATTTGATATATGAAAATAAAGGTAATCAATTGATTGTGAAAAGAAAAATTAATTTCAAACGCACAATTATAAAGCCGGAAGAATATATTGAATTTAAAGATTTAATGAACAAAATCATTAAGGCAGAAACTGAGCAAATTGCTTTTATAGACAAGCCTGCAGGCAAATCAAAAAAGAAATAAATGATTTAATCGAGCAAAGCCGCCGAGTGCGGCTTTGAATTTAAGCACATATTGGAGAACTTATGAGGAAAATTTCATCTTCGTTGATGCTATTAGTCCTTTTGGCAGGATTAATGTCATGCAGCAATCTTTACACACTAAATCCTAACTACAACAAAAAAGCACATGTGATTTCTCATCTTAAATTTGATGAGGCTCCTAAATCTATTGTCAAAATCGCAAGTAAAAAATATCTTGTTATTGATGATATTGAGATAAGAGAAGTTGATGCTAATACTAATCAAATCAAGGTGATAGCAAAGAACAAGTTTAAAGACGAAGTGATTCAAACTGCTGCCGAATTCGACGGCAATCTGTTAGTGATTACTTTCTACGAAGAATTGATTAAAGCTTACTTACTTAACAAAACTACGCTCGAAGTGGTCAAATCTAATGTTTTGCATAAAGATAAGGACGATGATTTGATTGCAATCAGCATAAAAATATCAGAATCCAAAAAATTTGCTTCAATAGTTTATGCTTATGATTCTCCTTATGATACTAAGGACTACGGGCTTTTGTCTTTTGATAGCAATCTGAATGTTATTTCAGACAAAAAATGGAATCTTGAGGACGATATTTGTGAAGATGGAAAATACTCAGGAAATTATTTTTCGGGACATTATATCGATAATCAAGGTGTAAGCACTTTGGTTGTGCCTATCGAATATGATGATAGATGGACTCTGAAAATATTTTCTTTGAATAATAAAGAAGTCTCAGTAGCCTCTTATACACTTCCTCAGTCTGTTAATGGTTATGAGTTGGATGATAATGACTATAAGCCAAGGTACTCAGAAATTGTGGAACTGAAAAATGGCAACCTGCTTATTGCAACAATTGTAAACGAAAGTTTGGAAGATTGGAAATGCTTAAATTTAATCCAAATTGATAAAAAAATGAAGGTGATAAACGAATTTACCTACAGAATGGATGAATCTAAAGCTAAAGAAATATTTTCATCTAAAGATGGCAAAGCTTCTATGATACAAGGAGTATTTGAAGATAAAGATGGAAACATTACTTTGTTTATCGACTGCGTAAAAGAGCTTAATGCAGGTGCTAGTAGCGGCTCTAGAAGAAATCCTGTTCCAACTAGGGGCAATACCTCCATGATTTATTCTACTTATTATCCAATTAGTATCCTTAATTTTGATAAGAATTTTAAGCTAAATTGGGATAAGTATATCAATAGAGACTTTAGTTATTATGTGTCGAGTAGCGGCGAAATTTTTGGTCGTTTGAATACTTATGAAAGTAAATTTACATTCTTTAAAGAAAATGATGCTATAAGCTTTACCCATCCTAGTTTAGACGAAAAGGAATTTGAGGATGCTAAGCAGGTGCTACGAACAATCAATAATAAAGGCGAACTTTCTAATCCAATACCACTTTATGAAGCAAGCGACTTGGTGAGCATGATTGGTGGTGTTTTGTATAAGGAAGATGATGGCTCATATTCATATTTTACAAGTTTTAAATCAACAATTGGCTATAATTTTGATTTTGTGAATGTGAAATTTGATAAATAGAAATGAAAAGTTACTCCGGCAAAATACATTGTCGGAGTAATTCTTTATATTAACTTTCTGCAATATTCAGCAATAGCCAAGCATGAAGTAAGTCCCGGAGATTCAATCCCAATCAAATTAATTAATCCAGGTAAATTTCTTTCTGTTTCTTCCTTTATATACCAATCCCTATGCGGATCGCCTGATTTTTGAAGTTTAGGTCTTATGCCTGAATAATCAGGACTTAGGTCGTCAAGATTAATGTTCTTTATATAAGTTGCGGCTGCTTCGAAAAAAATATCTCTTAAATTTTCATCAACAGAATAATCTTTGTTTTTGCATGGCATATAGTCTGCATTAGGACCTAATCTTAGGTTGCCAGAGAGATCTAGAGTAACATGAATTCCAAGCCCTGAATAATTTTTCGGAGGAACTGGATAAATTAAATGATTAATAGCAAATTTAGATTTATGCCCAATTTTAAAATAATTACCTTTGCACCAGCTCAAATTCAGATCTTCTTTAACGATATCGATACCAGCATAATTAGCAATCAAATCGCTTTCCAATCCTGCTGCATTAATTAGGAGCTCGGTGCTAATCTGAAAAGTTTCATCATTAGATTTGATAATGAGCGAATATCCGCCTTCAATTTTTTCAATTGAGATAAGTTGGTGATTATAAGCAAAATCGCAATTATTGGCAATAGATTTTGCTTCCAATACATACATTAGTCGATGCGAATCAATAATGCCTGTAGAAGGAGAAAAAATTGCTTCAGATGCTTTAACATTTGGTTCTGATTTAAATAATTTTTCTTGTGAAGTATAATAAATATCATCGACACCATTATTCAATGCATTAAGATAGATTTTATTGAGATTTTCAGAATCCTCTTTATTGACAGCGACAATAAATTTGCCTGTCTTAGCAAATGGAATATTATTTTTGGAGCAGAATTCGTAAAGCAATCTTTTGCCATTAGTACAAAGCTGAGCCTTGAGAGAGCCATTAGGATAGTAGATACCAGCATGAATAACTTCACTATTTCGGGAGCTGGTTTCTTTGCCAAACCTGCTGTTTTTTTCGACAACAAGTATTGAGTTGAATTCGCGAGAAAATCTTTCGGCACAAGCCAAACCAACGACACCGGCACCAATAATAACAATAGAATAGTCCATTACTCGAAATCGCCAAAGAGGAAACTTAATTTATACTGAACAGTACTTATATCCGGAGATTTGTATCTATCGGACTTCACTTGATAATCGCAATCAAAAGCTAATCTGTAAGAAACATTAAGCGAAGTTCTAAACCAAAAGTTTGCTTTATAAGTGAAGTTTATGGAAGGTTCGATATAATAGAACCAGTCTTTTTGATAGTAGGGATAATAATCATTAATAGCTTTGGAATTTGAATAAATCAGATTATACTTAATTTGCCCTGTGCCAAAACCAAACTGGGCAGTATAGAATAAATTATCATCAGGATTGCCAATGTATGCAATTTCTGCGCCTAAAGTAGTAAATTCGAGAGTAGGTTTTATATTTGTGACAGTATCAACAAAAGATGCTTTAATATTTCTAGAGATTAGGCTGTTGAATCCAAAATCAATAACAAGACTTTTGTCAATAATAGTACCAGCTTTGACACCTGTAATAATGCCAAAATTATTTTTCAATTTGGAAGCAGAAATATCCAAACTCGCAAAAACAGATATTGAAGATTGAGGAGCAATATTAAGAGT
>CAZBNQ010000332.1:0-3964 GCA_964493035.1 uncultured Hyphomicrobiales bacterium
TTGACATCTACAACAAATGTAGTTCCAATCACTGCCGGATTGAATATGTATTTGTTTAAATCATTATTGGGATTATATGCTACAGGCGATATCGCTTATAATTATATTTCGACTTCTGTAGATTATAAGTATAGCGGTGTGGATATTCCATTACAAAAATCTCCTGCTGATAGCCGTATTGGTGTTGGTTTGGGCGCAGGCGTAGATTTTGATCTTAAGATATTAAAATTGAACGTTGAAGGTAAATATAATTATATGAATTTGATTGGAAAAGATGATGCCGAAAAAGATAAGTCTTATTTCACTCTTGGTGTCGGAGTATTTTTCTAATTAATTCAATTTAAAACTTTTGAGGCTGATTCATTTCGAACCAGCCTCTTTTTTTTTAATTTTTCTTTGATTGTTTTTTGTTTTTAATAAACTCAAAAATCATTGGTAGAATACTTATAAAAATAATAGCTAATGCTACAAAACTGAAATTTTTCTGAATAAACTCCAATCTACCGAAAAAGTATCCTGCATAAACAAATAAAGCAACCCAGACAATACCACCCACAATGTTGTAAGTAATAAATTTTGAATAGGTCATTGAGCCGACACCTGCAACAAATGGAGCAAATGTTCTAACGATAGGAACAAATCGAGCAATTATAATAGTTTTTCCGCCATGTTTTTCGTAGAATTGATGTGTTTTGTCTAAATGTTCTTTTTTCAGGAATCGATAATTTTTACTAAAGACTTTCGGACCAATATAATGACCGATAGTATAATTGACTGTATCACCCAAAATAGCTGCAATTGCTAAAAGTAAAAACATAAGATGTGGATCTAAAGCGCCTAAAGCAGCAAAAGATCCTGCAGCAAAGAGCAAAGAATCGCCTGGCAAGAATGGAGTAACCACTAATCCGGTTTCGCAGAAAATCACAATGAAAAGAATTATATAGGTCCATGTGCCATAATCTCTGATTATTTCTCCCAAATATTTATCGATATGAAGAAAAATATCGATAAGATGTTTTATCCACTCAAAGTCCATACAAATTCCTTTTTTTTATTTATAAAGCAACAAAGATATGAAAAATGCTTAACTCGGCAAAGAGAAAAGCATTAAAAATCTAATTTAAGCAATATTGTTAATTGTATTGTTTTTCCATGATTTATATAATTCGACCAACTCGCTTAATATCATTGCTGTAGCTCCCCACAATGGTGTAGTGGAATGAACATTCCAAAATGGGAAATCGACAAGATATTTGTCTAACATTCTCTTTTCAGTTTTTAGCAAATCATCATTTGAGATTGATTCGAGACTAATATAGAATGTTTCTTCGACTTCGTCGGGATTGATAATTATATCCGGTTTGGAGTCGAGATGAGCAATTACCGGCTGAATTAAATTATTGGAAGGAGGCACGAATAGTTTGCTAAGCTGCCCAATAATTTGCTTTTCTTCAATAATAATGCCTGTTTCTTCAAATGTTTCTCTGATTGCAGTTTGAATTGGAGTTTCATTTCGTTCGGCTCTACCACCAGGAAAACTGATTTGGCCACTGTGAGAATTAATTTTAGAACTTCTTAGAGTGAGCAAGATTTCAGGACTTATAGAGTTGATTAATAGAACAAGCACTGAACTATTCTTGAAGTTATCGCTTGGAGCAAAATTTCTGAAAGGCTTGTCATCGACGCTCGGAGCCATTTTTATATGAGCTTCAAAACCGGGCAAAGGTTCGTTTAATCTATATTTTAAATGCTCAATAAAAGTCATTTATATAAAACCAATTTTGAAAAATAATTTAGTATGAAGACGAAATTAAATATGATTAATTTAATTATTAATAGGAAATTGAAACTTTATTTATAAAAATACATAATATATATTTATAAAGTCGAATTTATAAAATAAATTTACTAATTTGCGTCTGCAAATTGTTGTTATTTAAACTAATCAGATTTGTGATTTATGGCGAACGAACTTAATGATACCGCATTAATTGCGGAATTATCCAAATCAATAAAAAAAGTAGAAACCGAAATACATAAAGTAATAATCGGTCAAGATAAAATTATAGAACAATTGATTGTATCTCTTTTTGCAAAAGGGCATTGCTTATTGATAGGTGTTCCCGGATTGGCAAAAACATTATTAATCAGAACTCTATCAAAAGCATTAGATCTGAAATTTAGCAGAATTCAGTTTACTCCTGATTTGATGCCAGGCGATATTAGCGGAACCGACGTTATCGAAGAAAATATGAGTACAGGCAAAAAGGACTTCCGATTTGTTGCCGGTCCGATTTTTGCAAATATTGTATTGGCAGACGAAATTAACCGTACTCCGCCTAAGACTCAGTCTGCACTGCTTCAAGCAATGGAAGAGCATGAAGTTACTGCTGCCGGTGCTACTTATAAACTTGAAGAGCCTTTCTTTGTTTTGGCTACTCAAAATCCAATCGAACAAGAAGGTACTTATCCGCTTCCAGAAGCTCAGCTAGACAGATTTATGTTTAATATTTGGTTGGATTATCCCAGCTTGGCCGAAGAAGTTGAGATAGTAAGAGCAACAACTGCAGAGCTAAAGCCGGAAGTAAATAAAGTGCTAAATGCTGCTGAAATTATTAAATTTCAAGAATTAATTCGAAGAGTGCCTGTTGCTGATAATGTGCTCGAATATGCCGTGAAATTGGTGAGAGCAACAAGACCAGCAGAAACTCAACACCAATTTATTAAAGATTTTATCAATTATGGTGCGGGTCCGCGTGCTTCTCAATATTTAATTTTAGGAGCAAAATCACGAGCTGCTATTAATGGAAAATTTACTCCTGATATTGACGATGTAAAATATGTAGCGGAATCTGTTTTGCGCCATAGAATTGTTACAAACTTCAATGCTGAAGCTGATAATATTAGTCCTAATGAAATTATTCGCAGATTAGTAGAAGCAATGAAGTAGTTCATATCGATAATTTAAACAAAAACACCCCAAAAGATGAATTGATTTTGGGGTGTTTTTTTTATATTGGGGCTTATGATTTTGTAGATATGCAAATCACAAACCTTTTTGATTATTAAGTATTAGGTTGTAGAATATTTAACATATTAATCTAATAATTTGATTTTAATGATTGAATTGATGAGCATTGTCATTTCAATTTTCTTACCGCTAAAAGCCATCGACATTTTCATATTTGAATTAATGTTTGAATAGGTAGTATTGAAGATGTTGGAGTTGAAAATCATTTCTCCTTTTCCAGAGCCAGAAAATTTCATATCATTAAAGTTCTCAGTTTTTCCAACAATGTCTTGTTTGACATCAAAATAAGCCAAACCGTTTTCGATTTTATTAAGTTTATACCGGCTAATAACATTTGCATCCAAATTAAAAAAGCCTAATGGCAATTTCATAGGGCTTTCTATCATAAATTGATCTGCAACCTTTATATATTTTTCTGGGTATACTACGCCTATTTCAAAGTTTAGCATAGTATTTTTTAAGATATCTATGAATGTATTGTTTTTATTAGGCATTGTGATTGAATCAATTTGAGTGATTTTTTGACCTTTTATTTTACCATAAATTTTGCAACTGTCTAAATAGCCATCTGTAGAATCAATTTTGCTTCCAATAATTCTATAGGTTTTAAGTTGTTTATATTCTATAATAAAATCAATTTCTGAATTAATTTCAGTACCTGTTTGTAGGGTGTAATGTATCATACTTGAATTTTTGATATTGTTTGCCAAAACATCTAAATCAGTTTTTTCATTGTTATCTTCTTGGATAGTATTGCTTATTACTTCGGTAACATTGTTTATTTCGAAATCATAAGTTTTGTTTTCTAATAATTTTACCTTAAAATAAATACTATCGGTTTGTGCTGAGACATTAATGTTAACAATCACTAATAGGATAATTAGGTAGAAAATTTGTTTCATAATCAATCCTTTTTATAAAAATTTAAAAAAA
>CAZBNQ010000333.1:0-3911 GCA_964493035.1 uncultured Hyphomicrobiales bacterium
TTGATCCTCAAAATTATGAAATAAAAAAATTCTATCAATATTATCATGTTAAAGAAAAGAGATATTTGCCTAATGGGCTGCAATCAATTAATTGCGACGACAGCCTTTTCTATTTCACAATAAGAGACACTTTTTTTATAGCCACTGATTTATTTGATAGAGATACTTGGGAATACTATATTTTGCCTAATAATGAAACAGCAGTTAATGATCTTGAAAAAATAGGTGATAGATTTATTATTCCGATCTGGAATGATCTAAAAGAACGACAAGTTTATTATTTAAAATTTGTAAAAGATACTATCAATCCACCTTTAAAAATTAATACTGTTAGTTTCCCAAAAACTAGGATTAATAAATCAAGCTCGGAATACTTAAATATTACTAATACCTCGCACAATAAATTTTTAATAATCGATAGTATTAGCAATGCAAATTCAAATGTATTTACAAAAGAGATTAGTAATGCTAAAATTATTTTACCACCAGATTCTACAATAAGAATTAAACTTAATTTTGCACCGGAGCAAACCGGAGAATACTTTGATAGTATAAAGGTATATTCAAAATCTGGAATTTTCACTTCATTTATTTCCGGTATTGGGTATGATTCAGTTTCGAGTGTAAACGAATTAGAAACCATCAACTACTTATATTGTTATCCTCCATATCCTCAGCCTGCAAAAAGCATTGTAAATATATTGATTTATTGGAATTTTGTTTTCGAGCTTAACGATTCAAATGTATCAATATATAATATCGCAGGCAATCAAATATTTACAAAAGGAAAAATAAGTTTAGAATATCTTAACAATTACAGCGGATTGATAAAGTGGAATTGTTCGGATATTGAGCCTGGAATCTATATTATTATAATCAAGCATGGTGATAAATCCTTTACTACAAAAACTGTTGTTTTATAAATAATGAGAAACAGTCTCAAATTTGATCAATTATTATAATTATATTTTTTGCTATATTTGATCTTTTTTGATTGAGGATTTTGAAAATGAAAATTAAAATAACTCGAATAAACAAAGATTTTGAAGATATAGATTTACCCAAATATCAAACTTCAGGCTCTGCCGGTATGGATATTAGAGCTGCAGTAGATGCATCAATGACCATCAAACCCGGTGAAACTAAAATGGTAGCTACCGGACTTGCAATTGCTTTAGAACCAGGTTACGAGTGTCAAGTACGCTCGCGCAGCGGTTTGGCTGCAAAACATGGAATTTTTGCTCTTAATGCACCCGGAACTATCGATAGTGACTATAGAGGTGAAATCAAAGTAATTCTTTCTAATTTTGGTAACGAAGATTTTGTAATTAATCGTGCAGATAGAATTGCTCAACTTGTTATTGCAAGATATGAAACTGTAGAATTTGACTTGGTTGATAATCTCGAAGAAACTGAACGTGGCGATGGAGGATTTGGCAGCACCGGTCGAGATTAATTTTAGACTCTTTATATGCCTAATGATGAAATAATTGCACAATGTCAAGAAGATACTGATGATTTCTGGCTTTTAATAACTTTGTGTTCTTTGTGTAATAACTTAGTGTCCTTTGTGATCCTTTCTTAATATTTCTTCAAGTAGAGTAGTTCTTTGAAATACTTCTGCTAAATCAATGAAAAAGAAGAAATAAGAATTAGTTGCACAAAGTTACTCAAAGTTTATTCACAAAGTTGCACAATGTCAAGAAGATACTGATGATTTCTGGCTTTTAATAACTTCGTATCCATTGCGATCCTTTCTTAATAATCCTATGAAAAGAGCTTCACAAAGCGCACAATGTCAAAAAAAATGCTTGATCCACAAATTTGAAGATCAAGCATTTTTAAGATTAACATCACAATAATTATTTAATCGAATAATAATTAGGCACAGCCATCAAGACTTTTTCCTTTTTAGACATTTCGAGCATTTGAAGAGTATAAATCATTTGCTTGCGAGCATCATCAGGGAGAAGAGCCCACTGCTCCAAGAAATCATTTTTAGATATTCCAAGTGCTGCAGCCATTGCATTAATATTAACTCCTGCATCTTCATCTTCGTCAGGATTTAATCCAAACAATCTCAAAATCGACTTAACATCATCTTCTTTGCTCGGGTAAGTCTTCAGATAGACTCTTACTGAATCCGGCACACCAATTCTGTGTTTTGCCAATTTAATAGCATCCTTGATACCGCCAAGCATATCAACCAATCCCAAACGTTTTGCATCTGTACCAGTCCAAACTCTACCTTTAGCTACAGATCTCAACTCTTCGAAAGATTTTTTTCTTGAATTTGCTGCTTTATCGACAAATCTCTTATAAATATCATAAGAAACGTCGTATAATTGCTTTTTGTCTTTCTCGCTAAAAGGCATCAATGGGTTCATGAAATTAGCACTAGGGCTGGTAGAAATAGTATCTACAGTTACGCCAAATTGATTAGCCAAGCCGGACAAATTAGGTATCATCAAAATTACACCGATAGAACCGGTAATAGTCTGCGGATGTGCAAAGATTGTATCGCAAGCCATAGCCATATAGTAGCCACCCGAAGCAGCCACATCACTCATAGATGCATATACAGGTTTTACTTTCTTAGTAATTACAATCTCATTCCAAATTTCATCAGATGCAATCACAGATCCGCCAGGGCTATCAATACGGATAATAATTGCTTTAACGTTATTATCTTCGCGTGCATCTTTCAAATACTTAATAAATTCACCAGATTTAATTTCAGATTCGTTGCTAAATCCTTGGCTTCTGCCAGAGCTAATAGCACCTGATGCATAAATAACAGCAATCTTTTTATCTTTTTCGGCTACTGTGCCTGGCAATGGTGGGTCACTCGCCAAATATCTAGACATACCAACATACTGTACATTATCGTCAGATTTTGCATTTTTTCCAAACACTTCTTTTTTAATCATTTCCTTGACAGTAGCTTCATTTGCTATCTCGTCTATCAATCCATTTGCTTTCAGACTATCTGCCGAATATAAACCTCTCGACATCGCAGCACTGATTGCAGCTTTTTCAATCTTTCTATATTTATTTACTGCTTCGACAAATGATTCCTGACGATTGTCTAAAATCACCTGAAGCTGCTTGCGTGCAGAATCAGAAAACTTAGCCTTGCTAAACGATTCGCCTGCACTCTTGAAATCTTCGAAATGCTGTACGTAGAAATCAACACCGTATTTATTAAATAAGCCTTTGAAAAACAAACTAGCTATGCCGAAACCATTAAACTCCAGCATGCCTTCCTTTGGCATAATAATTTTATTTGCAGGAAGTGCATTATAGTAATTTGATTCGTTGCCGGCTTCAATATATGCGTAAATAAATTTACCTGATTTTCTAAAATCTTCTAAAGCATCTTGAATTTCAGCAGCTTTTACTGGTGATAATCCTCCTGGAAGATTCGATTCAATATAAATACCTTTAATTTTATCATCATATTTTGCTCTTTCAATTCCGCTTAATACTTCATAAAAAGTATTCTTTCCATCGCCGCCAAGAAAAGCAAACGGATTGTTGGGACTGGTTTCATTCAATCCAGTAAAGTTAAGATACAACACAGAGTTTGATTTTACTTCTACTTGTTCTTTTTCAAAAAATGAACCTACAACACCAAAAACTGCTAATACAATCATTAATAAAAGTACTAATACAATACCTACAATCAAAAGTGGTATCCACCAATTGGATTTCTTCTTTGGCTTTTCGAAATATACCGGATATGGAGCTTGACCACCCATATTGCTGAAATTAGTAGTATTTTCTGACATATTTAACCTCAAAATTTTACGTTTCTTCAAAAATACGGATTTAATCCCTAATTTGTTGCAAAAATTTGCTATTTATATTATTTAAAAACTACTTATATATAATTTTAAAATCATTTATTT
>CAZBNQ010000334.1:0-3909 GCA_964493035.1 uncultured Hyphomicrobiales bacterium
AATTAGGAAAAGGTTCTACATTTATCATTAAACTAAACAATATTGAAATAGCAAACTTAAAAAACTCAAATGAAGACCAATATAACTGGTCGGATTCATCTATTCTTTTCGAGAATGACAGCATTTTGGTAGTAGATGATATCGAAGAAAATCGAATACTAGTAAAACATTTTCTTGAGAATAAAAACCTTCAGGTATTTGAAGCCGAAAATGCCGATTCAGCAATAAATATATTGAAATCAGAACCAATTCATCTTGTGCTTTTAGATTTAAGAATGCCGAACAAATCCGGGTATGAAGCTGCTAAGGAAATCAAATCTGATCCTAAACTTAAAGATATTCCTCTGATTGCATTTACTGCATCGGCAATGCAATCCCAAATTACTGAATATCAAGAATTCTTTGATGGATTTTTGCGAAAACCTATAAACCGCAACGAGTTGATTAATGAATTAGTAAAGCACATTCGATTCACTATTATAAACGACATTCACCTCAAACCATCAGTAAAAGCAAATTTTGAAACTGATATCGAAAATCTTAACTTGATAAAAAACAACTTAGCTGAACACTTGAGCGACTCATTCTTAGATAGAGCCAAAGAGTCAAGTTCCTATATGATTTTCGATTCGATAACTGCTTTGCTCGAAGAACTTAAACTTTTAGAAAATTTATATCCTGTTGATGAATTTATTACATACATTAGAGAATTGGAATTCAATATAAATAATCTTGAATTTCAGGAGATCGAAAAGGGGCTTTTATCGATGAATGATTTGATTAAAAAATTAAAATCATAAGCCAAATTTTAATCTTTATATAAATTTTCGTAATTTAATTTCTTTTTTGAGAATAATTTTTAATGGAAATAAAAGAACTAAAAGCTGAATTTATACTTGGAGCCGCCAATTCGACGCAGTTCCCCAAAATCAACATGCCGGAAGCTGCATTTGCAGGCAGATCAAATGTTGGCAAATCTTCTTTGATCAATAGTCTGGTTTTAAATAAAAATTTGGCTAAAACAAGCTCCACTCCGGGCAAAACACAGCAAATAAACTTTTTCAATATTGAGTCTAAGTGGATATTGGCAGACTTGCCGGGTTTTGGATACGCAGCAGCTAGCAAAGAAGATCGCAAAAAGTGGTCTGAGCTTAATTATAATTACTTAGAATCTCGTGAAAATCTTAAATTAGTCTGCTCATTAATCGACAGCCGCCACGACCCTATGGATTCGGATATTGCGTTGATCGAACGACTCGAAAATATTGGCAGAGACTATTTAATCATTCTTACTAAATGCGACAAAATCGGCAAAAAAGCTGTTACCGACAGAAAACAGCAAATTGAGCATCTTGTATCCCAATGCTCACACTGCCGCGAAGTACTTCCATATTCATCTCAGACAAGTATGGGCAGATTTGAACTTATTGCAATTTTAAATAAGACATTAAAAATTTAATATAAAGGTATGTATATGCCGGCGAATTTTTTTAAAAAAATTGAAAATACAATCAACGATAGTATTAATACCAAAAAAGCATTAATCGAAAAATGTGCAGCATCGATCGAGTCTATAGGCAATGAATTAGCAGATTCAATCAAAAACGGCGGAAAAATCATGTTTTGCGGCAATGGCGGCTCTGCTGCCGATAGCCAGCATTTGGCTGCCGAGCTTGTCGTTAGGCTTCGTGGTGCAGTAAATCGTCGTGCACTTCCCGCAATTGCGCTCACTGTAGACACATCAATTCTTACTGCAGGCGGCAATGATTATGGATTCAATTCTGTTTTTGCTCGCCAAGTTGAAGCTTTGGGCAAACCCGAAGATATACTTATTTGTATCTCAACCAGCGGCAATTCACCAAACGTACTTTTGGCTGCCAAACAAGCTAAAGAAATTGGCATGAAAACTATCGGCATGCTCGGTGGCAATGGCGGTGAATTACTCGAATTTTGCGACCAAAGTCTTTTAGTTCCTTCTTCTGTTACTGCTCGTATTCAAGAGTGTCATATCACTGTTGGGCATATTTGGTGCGAGATGATCGAAGAAATTCTTTTCCCCGAACTATTTTAATTTATGGCTATAAAATGCAGATTTTAGATATTATTGAATTAGAAATTCCTGACGTAAAAGTTATTAGATTTAAAAAGTTTTGCGACGATAGAGGATATTTTACTGAAACTTTCAGAAAAGAAGACTTTTTTGAAAATCCTGATATTGATTTTTTTGATGGGTATGAATTTCTTCAGTTCAACGAAGCTTTTTCATTTTCCGGTACTTTCAGAGGTCTTCATTTTCAATGGGATCCTTTCATGGGCAAACTCGTCAGATGCATATCAGGTCGTTTGATTGATTATGCTCTCGATATTCGCAAGGATTCTCCATATTTCGGAAAAATTGTTGGTTTCGACCTCAAAGCAGATAGATTTCGCGATTGTTCCGAATGGATTTGGCTTCCACCCGGTTTTGCTCATGGCACTCTCCTGACTGATGATTCATACATACAATATCTTTGCTCAGGCACTTATAATCCAAATGGAGAAGCTGTAATCAGACCTAATGCTCCTGATATAGACTGGTCGATTTGCAACTCAGAACTTGCTCAAATATATAGATTTTCGTTTGAACACGGCATTAGAATTAAAGACCGCGACCTTCAAGGCGAAACTATTAATGAATGGGCTAATAATCCAAATTCCGAAAAATTTTGCAAGATGGTGAAACATGTCAGCTAAAGGTATTATTCTTGCCGGAGGAAAAGGCACTCGTTTGTATCCCATGACTTCTATCATAAGCAAACAGCTTCAACCGGTCTACGACAAACCAATGATTTACTATCCATTGGCAACCTTGATGCTTGCAGGCATTCAAGATATTTTGCTTATTTCTACACCCGAAGATATTCCGAGATTTGAAGCTTTGCTCGGCGATGGTTCTCGCTGGGGTATTTCAATTAGCTATTGTGTACAAGCTCGGCCTGAAGGTCTTCCTCAAGCCTATTTGCTTGGCGAATCTTTCATTGATGGCAATCAGTCGGCACTAATACTTGGGGATAATCTCTTTTATGGCAAACTTGATTTCTTCAGAAAAGGACTTGAAAATACCGATGGCGGAACAATATTTGCCTATCGTGTCGATAATCCTTCTGCTTATGGTGTAGTCGAATTTGACTCTGAATACAAAGTGGTTTCTATCGAAGAAAAGCCTCAAAAACCTAAATCAAACTTTGCTATTCCCGGACTTTATATTTTCGATTCTGATGTTTGCGAAGTTGCAAAAAGCCTTAAGCCAAGTGCTAGAGGTGAACTCGAAATCACTGATGTTCACAAACATTACCTAAATCAAAGCAAATTGAATGTGGTGCAGATTGGTCGTGGAATAGCTTGGCTCGATACTGGCACACCCGAAAATCTAATCGAAGCCGGAACTTTTATTATGGCTATCGAAAAACGCCAGGGCACTAAAATTGCTTGTCTTGAGGAGATTGCTTTAATGCAAGGTTTTATCAGTAAATCTGAGTTTATCAAAACTGTAGACTCACTTCCCAACTGCGATTATAAAAATTATTGCCTTAAAATATTAGAATAATACAACAAATTTCTCAAATGTTATGTAGAGACAGCTCTCAGATCTGTCTCTACATGATAATAAGAAGATATTCTGAATGTTTTAATAGTAAATATTATATATCTTCATTACCATCGAGTGTTGTCCAACATTGTCGTTCGGCGTGCTCAGTTTTGGCAATATTTAATTTGAAAATGTCTTTATTACCATCGAGGGTCGACCGACGCAGTCGGGCGGGGTGGATACTCTTGCAGTTTAGAATTTGAAAACGTCTTCATTACCATCGAGTGTCGACCGACGAAGTCGGGCGGGGTGGATAGTTTAGCAGTATTTAATTTGAAAAT
>CAZBNQ010000335.1:0-1205 GCA_964493035.1 uncultured Hyphomicrobiales bacterium
ATTAAAACCATTTTTTAATAATAAAAAGAAGCAGTCCTTTTGGGACTGCCTCATTAACTTCAATGTATATAAAAAATCTTTCTTTAAGTCATTTGCTATGCTAATTTTGCTTATAGAATCAGCAAAATGTTTTACTAAGTTTACTCTTTCAATCATTGCCCTATCTTCGCCTATTGCCTTAATCAAATATAGAATTATATAGAAGTAATTGAAGGCATTTTGTTGCATTTAGAAATATTATGTAATTTGCATCAAAATATTGATTAATAGCGGGATAATAATGAGAGCTAAATTGGTATTAGTATCACTTTTGATGTCGTTAGTTTTAAGTTCTTGTTCTTTATTTGATAAAATATCAAATAAATCAGAATTTGTTTATATGCCTGAGCATACACCTCAATCTAAATATAAGTTTGATGTGAAGACAAAATATTTGGAAAAATATGATTTGACGGGAGTAAAAAATGGTGCAATAGCCTATCTTGGATATGAAAAATGGGCAGAGGTTGTTGAAATTGACGAAAATTATTCTTTATGGATTAAAGATATTAAGAGAGATACTAACGAGTTGCCTTTTATTACTGTAAGTTTTGAACTTGAATTGCAAGATCCTTCATTTCAATTTGAAGGTAACCCAATAAAAAAGAAAAAATTTATGATTAGATATTCAAGTAATTATGAACTCGAAAATTCTAAAGGTAATCCAGGCGCAAAAGCTGCTGAAGAGATTTTGAGAAATTATGCTGAATATGCCAAATCGACCGGAAAAATTAGCGCTTATGTAAATAATATGTTTATCAAAAAAGCTAAGAGTCCTTACGTGCAAGTTTGTGCTTATGTCTTAGACTATATAAACAATACTCTTAACGATAATCAGACTTGGAAATATAAACAAGTAGAATCTATTATTTGTGGAGCCGAGATAATGGGGCAACTTAAAGAGTGGATGTGGGAAATAGAAGAAAGCAATAGCGTGGATACACCTGCCTCTAAAGGTGAATAAAAGGTGGTTTTCTCGATATTAATCTGACTCGATAAACTAAGATTATTGAAATGATTTCTTAGGTCCGGGAATCGAAAATCTTTGTGTTTTCTTGACTTTGTGCAACAATTTCTTCCATCTTTTTCTTCTAATTTTTTTAAGAAGGAGCACAAAGGACACGAAGTTATTACACAAAGTTACACGAAGTATTTAAGAATCAATT
>CAZBNQ010000335.1:1305-3877 GCA_964493035.1 uncultured Hyphomicrobiales bacterium
ATATGGATCTATATAAAAGCGAAACATGCTTGTATTTTCTTGACTTTGTGCAACTATTCTTACTTCTTTTACTTATATTTTCTTTAAGAAGGATCACAAAGGACACGAAGTTATTACACAAAGTTACACGAAGTATTTAAGAATCAATTTATTGCTTTATTAGTAAATTTTGTGCAACAATTTCCTCCTTCTTTTGTTTTAAATTTATTTTAAGAAGGAGCACAAAGGATATGGATCTATATAAAAGCGAAACATGCTTGTATTTTCTTGACTTTGTGCAACTTTGTGTATAAACTTTGAGAAACTTTGTGATACTATTTCTTGGTTCTTTTTTTTAATTATTAAGAAGGAGCACAAAGGATATGGATCTATATAAAAGCGAAACATGCTTGTATCTTCTTGACTTTGTGTAACTTTGTGTATAAACTTTGAGAAACTTTGTGATACTATTTCTTAATTCTTTTTTTTTAATTATTAAGAAGGAGCACAAAGGACACGAAGTATTTAAGAATCAATTAAAATTAAATTCTATTCCTTAGTTTTAGCAATAGCAGAAATTACCCTCAAAGTAGCAAAATCAAATTCTTCATCGAGTCTGAACCTTAGCTCACTCAATTTAATACTTTTATTAAGTTTCACAAGATGTCTGATTTTTGCAAATACTTCCTTATTGCAGAAATATTTAAAATCGGCATCAGCACCGGCTAAAATTTGCTTTTCAAGTTCTAATGCAATATCACCCGGTTCTAATTTCATACTTTTTGCTAACTCAGCAATAGTAGCTCCATTTTGAATCATACTATAATAATACTTAGCTTTAGATTCAAATTCCGTTTTATTAATACTATCGCTATTATTAGTAATATCTTTGTTAGAATTAATGAATTGCTTAAGAATTAATTCAGAATATTTATCAGCATAGTATGAAGACAAACCTTCAATTTCGAGAAGTTCTCTTTTAGTTTTTGGCTTTTGTTCGGCAATTCTTTTAATCGTCTTAGGGCTTGCAATTCCTCGCGGTTTGATATTTTCGAGCGAAGCAATTTCTTCGATCACTTTTTGAATTTCGGCAACAGTTTTTTTGTGATCTTCACTCAATCCATTGCTCGAGCTTTTATTCATCCCGGATTTTTCCATACCGCTTTCACTTATAATTGCAAATTCATTTATTTTTGTTGATTTTTTTAAGTATCTCATTTCGAGACAAAACATTAGAATCTCTTCAATTTGTTTTATAGTATAAGATTCTAATGTTGCAAAATAAGGATTATTTTTGGAATTTTTTACTTTTCCTTGAAGCATTTTTACAAAATCTGCTTTAGATTCGATAATTCCATCCTGATTTGCTACAGCTTTGAGTATTAAATCGATTAGATAAGATTTTCGTGGGTCGAAAAGTTTCTTTTTAGATTGCGGATTAATACAAGAACTACATTTCCCACACTCGCCATCAATATCAGTTTCTTTGAAATAATTTAGTATATAATTCCTTTTGCATTCATTTGTTTCAGCATAGTTGAGCACAAGATCGAGCTTTTTAAATGCATTTGTGCGTCTGCGTATGTATGTGTTCAAATCTAAAGGTAGATTTTCGAATGGCATCTTTTCAGAATTGAGGATTATTCCTGGACTTGGTATTTCGGGTATATACTCGAGCAAGCCAAAATATTCTAAAGATCTAATTGTTTCTTTCAGATCATCATCATATATTTCAAATTTCTGTTTTAGCTTAAGTATATCAATTTCGACATGTTTATACAATACTTCCGAGCTTACCATCCTTAAAATTCCATCAATCACTTTCCGACGCAATTCGCTTGTATTATTATAAAATTCAATAATTCTATCTTTATTATCGAGAAACTTGATTTTAGCTTTGCGTGGATTATTATTGCGGCTGATAATTCTATGCCTTTCGAAATAGTCTAACACTGACTGCACAGTTCGCTCTTTGCTGTTTATCATATTAGCAATATAAACATCATTAACTTGGATAAACCGCTCGCGATTGTTGCCAATACTATACAAAGCATTATAAACATCTTTTAATACTTTGGTTTCAGGCAGGCTAGTATTAATGAAAAATTCCTGAAGATTCATATCATTAGGATAATAAATTAGATGGCAGGTGGATTCGTTGCCATCGCGACCGGCGCGGCCTGCTTCTTGATAGTAAGCTTCGAGAGTTTGGGTTAGGTCGCAATGAATTACATTTCTTACATCGGGCTTATCAACGCCCATCCCGAAAGCATTAGTAGCTACAATTGTGCTGATTTCACCATTTATAAATTTGTCTTGAACAGTTTTTCTTAGTTCCTGAGGCATACCGCCATGATAAGCCTCTACCGAAAATTTATCAGATTTCAGCGCATTTGCAGTTTCTTCAACAGCTCTACGAGACCCGCAATAAATAATATTAGAGCCCTTTTTTGATTTTTTTAATATTTCAGAAGCTCTTAAAGTTTTTAAGTTGTTTTTTTCGGTGATATAGCTGAGATTAGGTCGATTAAAACCACGTATGAAATTATTGCAGGGCATCATGTCGAGAGCCGAAACAATGTCATCCTGCACT
>CAZBNQ010000336.1:0-3875 GCA_964493035.1 uncultured Hyphomicrobiales bacterium
TCGTCGCCATCGGTCAATCCATCGTTATCAGAATCAGCAGCTAATGGATTACTCTTATATTTAGAGATTTCTTCACCATCTAAAAGCATATCAGAATCCGAATCAGGATTATTAGCATCGGTTTTATATGTTTTTATTTCTAAACCATCATTCAATCCATCATTATCAGTATCTGCAACCAAAGGATTAGTCTTGTGATTGAGCACTTCATCGCCATCGCCAAGCCCATCTGCATCAGTATCGAAAGCTTTTGGATTTGTAGAATATTTCAATACTTCATCACCATCAATAAGCCCATCGTCATCTGTATCTTTATTAAGAGGATCAGTATTATAAGTATTTACTTCTTCCCCATCGAGCAATCTATCGCCATCAGTATCCGATAGAGTTGGATTAGTTTTACGTGCAATTTCTTCACCATCATTTAGCTTGTCTGAGTCAGAATCAGCCTTAATTGGTGAAGTTTTATGAGTATAGATTTCGTCATAATCCAACAAATTATCTCCGTCAGAATCCGGTTTAAGTGGATTAGTATAGAAAAACATAACTTCTTCGCCATCATTAAGCCCATCACCATCAGTATCAGGATTTTTCGGGTCGGTTCCAATTTCGCGTTCATGATTATTAGTCAATCCATCCTTATCATAATCAGCATCACCCAAAATATAATAAGACAATCCAATACCGAAAGTCATAAAGGCATCATTATCCGATCCACTTTCCTTTAAATCATCGAGATAATCAGTACCAGTAAATCTGAAAGTGCCTCTGCCATTAAATGTCAAGTCGTCCGTAATATAAGCTTCGAAACCAATACCAACAGGGATAATCAGCTTTTGCTTGTCATATTTCTTATTCAAATTATTAGGAAGGCTGCCGCCTCCACCGGTTTCACCGGCTTTAGGTTCCCAATTCATTAGTCCCACACCGGCAAAAGCATAGGGCACAAAAGATTGGGTTGGGAAAAAATTGAATGACAAGAATGCTTCATAAGTATTTATTCTAACGGCATTTTTATTCTCAATTACAGGCTTCCCTTGATAGCCATTAGGATATACATCACCTTTTTTAGCATCTATACCAAAATATTCCGGATATTTTTTCAGCACTGCATCGTCGGTCTTATATCTCATCTGAGCTAATCCGGCGCTCGTATGCAAAGATAAATACGGCAAAATATTATATCTCAAATACAAGTCGCCTGCCCACCAGAATTGGTTATCAGTAAACTCGCCCCAATACTTGACACCACCCAAATTAATTCCAAAAGACAATCTTCCGTCTTCGCTTTGCGCGTGCAATATATTGAAAGACAAGCCAATTAAGATTATCAGTAAGGACAATTTTTTGGCGATTTTCATTAGTTCTCCAATTTTTTATTTTTAAAATTATATTTCTAAATCTTTTTGAAATAATTGTTCAATCAAAACACTCTAAACGTGATCTAATTTTAATTATTTTGATTTAGCGACCTATTCACTGATTCATCAAAAAACATTTGCAAATCGAAAAAAAATATATTAATTTTCATTTCGTTATTTGTCGAAATATTATTTGATAATTTATGAATGAATTTGCTAAAATATTTAAAGCATTATCAGATGCAAATCGATTGAGAATACTCAAAATTCTCGAGCGAAAATCATTATGTGTGTGCGAAATCACAAACATACTCGGGCTATCTGCATCCACAGTATCTGCTCATTTATCAGTACTTAAAGAAGTTGGATTTATTCATGACTCAAAAGAAGGCAAATGGGTTAATTATTCAATTTCAAAATTTTCGAATGATATTATTGTCAATCAGATTTTAGCAATGTTTCCTTTGTGGATGAATGAAAACGCTCAAATCAGAGAAGACAAAATCAAAGCCGAATTGGCTAATCGCATTGAATTATGCAATATTAACATTAATTCGACAGGTGACTAATTGAAAAGAATACTCGTATTATGCACAGGCAATTCCTGCCGCAGCCAAATGGCTGAAGGCTTATTGAAAAGCTTTTCCGACCATCTGGAAGTTTACTCTGCAGGCGTCAATCCTGCTTCAAGAGTCCAGCCACAATCAATTGTTGTAATGAACGAAATTGGAATCGACATTAGTTCAAACGTTCCAAAACACAGCGATTCTTTCAAAGACTATGATTTTGATTATGTAATTACAGTTTGCGATCATGCAAAAGAAAGCTGCCCCGTATTTACCGGAAATGTTAAAAATAGAGTTCATATCGGATTTGAAGATCCTTATGAAGCAAAAGGCAGCCCAGAATTTGTTTTGAATAAGTACCGTGAAGTTAGAGACCAAATCAAATCTCAGCTTTACGATTTTTATGTTAAATATCTCAAGGATTAATATATGAATACCGAAAAAATCACAACATTTATTAGCAGATTCGTCCCGATTTCACAAAGAACTTGTGGATGTGGCAATTCTGCTGGTTCCTGCTGCGGCGGAAACCATCACGAAACTGAAAAAGATAACTTGCTTAAAGTGCAAGGCTCTTGCTGCAGAGATAAAGAAACTCACGAAGAAAAAGTCTGCACTTGCGGAAAAAGATAGATTATTTTTTTTGAAACCACGGGGCGATAGCTCGCCCCGATTTTTTTGATCAAGTAAAAAACAATGGAACCAAGAAAAAAAATTTGGCTTATAGCCATACTGCTTGTTTTGTGGTATCCAATCTATTTAAATTTGGATACTGCTGCATCTTTTATTGTATATAACATTATTGGACTAACCCCAGGCGACCACCTGACAGAATCAATAAAATTCTTTGTATATGAAGTACCTAAAGTATTTTTACTTCTTGCATTGATTGTATTTATAATGGGTATTGTCCGCTCATATTTCTCCCCAGAAAAAACACGTGCCTTGCTAGGTGGCAAAAATCATATATTCGGTAATATTTCTGCTGCAAGTCTTGGCATTGTTACTCCATTTTGCTCATGCTCTGCAATTCCGCTTTTCCTTGGATTTGTCGAGTCTGGAGTACCCCTTGGAGTAACATTCTCGTTTCTAATAGCTGCCCCTATGATTAATGAAATTGCTTTGATATTGCTATTAGAGCTATTTGGTTGGCAGACTGCACTTATTTATATGTTTGCAGGACTTTTCATTGCTATATTTTCAGGATGGATTATTGGCAAGCTAAAGCTCGAACACTGGGTTGAGGATTGGGTCTATCAAATGCAAGCTACAAACACAGAATTCGATGAAAAACTTACTTTTTTCGATAGAATCGACCGAGGAGTCGAAGCGCTCAGAGATATTATAGCTAAAGTGTGGTTATACATAGTAGTCGGCATAGCTGTAGGTGCCGGAGCGCACGGATATATTCCTGAAAACTTCATGGCAAGCCTTATGGGATCAGATAAATGGTATTCAGTACCATTATCGATTCTCATTGGCGTACCATTATATTCTAATGCTGCGGGTATAATACCAGTAGTAAAAGTGCTTTTAGAAAAAGGCGCCTCTTTAGGAACTGCACTTGCTTTCATGATGTCTGTAATAGGTCTTTCACTTCCTGAGACAATTATATTGAAAAAAGTTCTTAAATTGCCATTAATTATTACTTTTATTGGCATTGTATCATTAGGGATTATGTTAGTCGGATTTGTATTTAATTTTATATATTAAGGTGATGAAATGAAAAAAATTCAAGTTTTAGGCACTGGTTGTGCAAAATGCAAAAAATTGGAAGAAAACGTTGCTCAAGCAATTCAAAATTTAGGTATGGATTACGAAATCGAAAAAATTACTGATATTAAAGAAATTGAAAGAAAAGCAAAAATTCCTTCTGAAATCCCTTATGGCCTTGCTCCTCTAGTGAATAATTGTTTCAAGCGTAATTCAAGATTTGCTGACGTTAAAA
>CAZBNQ010000337.1:0-3825 GCA_964493035.1 uncultured Hyphomicrobiales bacterium
AAGCTTCGCTTGACACCCCTCAATGAGGGGAATTGGCTCCTGCTCTCATTATTCACTATTTTAATTCAACTTTATCATAAAATACCAACAAAAAAATACAAAATGGAATCGTCTTATTACCCTCTTGAGGGTCGACCGACGCAGTCGGGCGGGGTGGATATTCTTCAGTTCACGGTATTATAGGAATCCACCCCGTCAACGCGGAAAATTATATTCTACAAGCATTCATTGCCTAAGAAATAAATTTAGACTTTAGCTAATTTCCATTTTCCTCTCATGAAAATTACTGCTGCTATTAGAGTAAATACAGTCTCTGATATTAATATTGAATAATACACCCCATTTGCGTGATGTCCTATTTGAAAAGCCAAGTAATAAGCTAAAGGAATTTCAATAATCCAAAACACAAATAAGTTCAGCTTCAATGGAGTAACTGTATCGCCTGCACCATTAATAGACTGGAGCAGCACCATGCCAAGTCCATAAAAAATAAATCCAACACTAAAAACTTGGAGACAATAAGCTCCGTATTGTATTACTTGTGGATCTGCAACAAAGAATTTCATCCAAAACTCAGGAAACAGCAAGAATGCCAGTCCTAAAAACAACAAGAAAAAAGTATTAGTTGCCGAAGCAATATATACAGCTTTTTCTGCTCTTTCAGGTGAATTAGCTCCTAAATTTTGACCTACCAAAGTTGCTGCAGCATTACTCATTCCAAATGATGGTAATAGAGCAAAGAATATAATTCTTAGTGTAATTGTGTATCCTGCCACATGTATCGAACCGAATTCCGATACAAAACGCATCATCATAATCCAGCTTGTAGTTGCTATCAAATGCTGACTGATTACTCCTGCAGCCAACTTGATTATTGATTTTATTAATACAAAATCAGGTGCTAATCTATCAAAAGCTAATTTAATCCTGCTTTTGCCTTTCAATAATATATATAATTGAAATCCTATAGCAACAGCACGTCCAAAACTTGTAGCGATAGCTGCGCCTTCGACTCCCATTGCAGGGATAGGACCCAATCCAAAAATAAAAATAGGATCTAATATAATATTAAGTAAATTGGCAATAAATAGCACTCTGAGTGTTAGAGCTGCATCACCAGCACCTCTAAGTACTGCATTAATAACAAACAACAACATTACAACAATATTTGTACTCAGAATAATAGCAAGATATCCTGAATAATTATCTATAACATTTCTACTCGCACCCATCAGAGCTAAAATTTCTTTAGGAAAAATCAAACCCGGAACGGCAAATAATAGTGAGAAAAATATAGCTGTTAAAATTGCTTGATATGCAGCTTTATTTGCAGAATCGTAATCTTTTTCGCCTACTCGGCGCGATATGATTGAGGTTGTTGCTACTGCCAAGCCTCCGGCTATTGAATAGAACAAAGTCATTAATGACTCTGTAAGCCCAACTGATGCAACTGCATCAGCACCCAGCTTAGACACGAACAATATATCAACAATGGCAAATATCGATTCCATCATCATTTCCAAAACCATTGGTATTGATAGAAGCAATATGGCTTTGCCAATTCTTATTTGAGTAAAATCGTACTCATTCCCTTTTAATGCATCTTTAAAAATTTGAATTATTTGTTTTATTTTCAATTGTTTTATTTCGCGCATCATCTTCGCTTATCCTTGTTATTATTACACTTGTTAATTAATTTACTCTGAGATTCTGTTCCCAAAATTCTCAATCTGATACTGAATGTTGGCGCTGATAAAGCGACGGCGACAAATAAATTAGTTGTTTTCATGAAAAACTCCGATTAATTATTAAATTTGCCCTTTTGGGCTATTTCTTTTGATTAAAAAAACTTTACTTATTTTGTAATTGTAATAACACACAAAATTACCGTTTTGATACAAATTTTGGAACTGATTAGTGCTTTTTTTTTATTCAATTGGCATTATTTTATTATGGATTGTCAGATTTTTTTTATACTAACTGGCAAATTGTAATGTTTTTTTGACAATTTTGAAAAATTCATTTTGTTTATATTTTCATCGAATACTTGCTTTTTTATTGATATTCAGACTAATTTACTTCGAAGAATCTTAGTATGAATCTTAATTTTGCTCGATTCTCAGTTTTTTTTATCCTTTTAAGTATCAAATCTCATTATTTGCTTATAAATATTTTTATAAATCTCATTTTTTCATTAATTTCGATTTATTGTTTATATAATAATTTTCAAATGTGTAATGAAAAGAATCATTCTGATATTTGTAATTGCAATAGCAGCCATGACTGGCTCATGCACAAAAAAGGTGGACAACCATAGTACTATAAAATTTTGGCATTTTTGGAGCGAACCAAACCAAAAGAAAGTCATTCAAGAGCTCGTTGCCGAATTTGAAAAAGCTAACGACTGCAAAGTGGAAATGACCGAATTGAGTTGGAACGACGGCAAAACCAAATTGATGGCAGCTTTCAATTCTCGTACTTCGCCCGACGTATTAGAATTGGGCTCAGATTGGATTCCTCAATTTTCTTCCTCTGGTGTTCTATTAGAACTAAAGAACTCGATTGACTTTGCTAATTTCTTAGATTATTCGCGCGAACCAGCTAAATGGCAAGGCAAGTATTTTGCTGCTCCTTGGGTTGTCGATACTAGAGTTTTGTTTTATAATAAAGATTTGATGCAAAAAGCCGGAATCGAACCATCTGCTCCAGCTACTTTTGCTAAAATGCTGGAATATGCAAACCTTATTAATGACGGCAATTCAATTTATGGCTTTGGTGCCAATGGTTCTGATCCTCATAGACTTTACAAAAAAATTGTTCCGATGTTCTGGACTTTCGGCGGTGATATATTTGATGCAAAAAGCAAACCTGTAATCAATAGCCAAGCTAATATCGAAGCATTACAAATGTATATTGATTTGTCGCACGTGGGCATGATCGAAACTCAACGCCAACTTGATGCTGCTTTTGCTCAGGGCAAAATTGGCTTTTGGTTTTCCGGCGCATGGCTTATCGACAAAATTAAAAATGAAAATCCAAGTTTGAATTATGGCATAAGTCCAATTCCTGGCAAAATTAATTCACCGGGTGTTTCATTTGCTGGTGGTGAATATTTAGCAGTAAGCGTCAATTCAAAGAAAAAATCTCTAGCTGAAAAACTTGTTCAGTTCCTTACTGATGGCAGCAATAGCCTTAAAATCTGCAAAAAAATAAATGAAGCCGGCTTCCCGGCTGATAAAAGATTTTTCAGAGATCCTTATTTCGCTTCCAATCCTTCAAAAAGTGTATTTGCAAGTCAATTGGCAAATTCAAAGATGACTCCTGTTCATCCTCAGTGGCTCGATATTGAAGCTATAATCGAAAATGCTGTTGTACAAGCTATTTATGGCAAAGCTGATGCTAAAACTGCTCTAGACAACGCCCAGTATGAAATTAACATGCTCTTGGCAAACGGTACAATCCAATAAATATTAATTCTATTATACAATAAAGTCTGACCTATTTAATATAAGTCAGACTTTTTTATGATTATAATCAGCGATTGACTATCAATTTCAAGTTTACACTATCATTTATTTTTACGTAATAAACTCCATTGCATATATCAGAGATTTGTATAATTTCACTACTTTTCCAATTTGTTAAAGATTTTATCAACCTTCCGGTATTATCAATTATTTCAATTTTATCTAGAATTTCCTTTTTTGTATTAATACTAAAGTAATCACTTGTAGGATTAGGAAATATAATACAAGCATCTTTATAATTATCTTCAACTACTCCAACATTTGGATCCATTTTAATAACAAAAATAATTTTTTTGGG
>CAZBNQ010000338.1:0-3820 GCA_964493035.1 uncultured Hyphomicrobiales bacterium
GCTTAAACCCGCGATATCTTCGATAGTTCCATCAGCCTCGCCGCCTTTAGCCGGAGCAGCAAAGTTGATACAAACTGATACGTGAGCTTTATCGCCTGGACGCATAGAAAAAGGACCACAGCTCATCAACATTCTTTGGTCTGCCGGACCCAAATCAGATTGCAAGATTTTTTCAGATAAGAATTGATATCTTTCATTTTCAGTCAAAGGATCAGAATTAATGCTCCAATTCTTAAACAAATTAATACCAATTTGTTCTTCAGGTTCGTAGATTAATTTATCATTTCTGATAAATCCAATATTATCGACTGCAGGAGTTTCGATAAAGGATAAGCCTAAATATCCAAAACCTTTGCCGGCTTCTCCTTTGTCTGTATCTGTCCATGCTACACCAAGGTTGAGAGAATTATCTTCTTCGAAGAATCTAATTCTATCATTAGTAGCGCCTTGTATACCATTTGGGCTGTAATAAATATCTATATCTAATACTTTGCCAAAATAGCAATTAAAGAGTGTATCTTCTGAAGCATTTGTAATTTCGTAGTTGATAACCACAATATTCTTAGCAGATTCTTCATCCCAAGTATAAATTGATGATACAACCTGCAATCCTAAAGGATATCCTTTTTGGCTCATAGCAGTCTTGCCACCCTGAAAAAGATCTAAATCGAAATCGTGGAAAGTAGATACAATATCCTCATCTGAAACATAAAGCGGACCATTAGGATAGTATTGAGTTGTTCTTTTTAGGGTATCAACCACATAATCATGAAGATATGTTCCATAATGATATTTTTTCTCACCATCTTGAATCCAAAGGGGCCAAGAATATCTGCCGCCATCGACGTTTGGTAGAGGCATGCCAGTAATTTTGTCGAAGTCTGTCGAAAAATACAATCTATTATTTGCAATTTTTGTCCAACTATTACTTTCAGTGAAATCAATTCCAGGATAATAGTTGCCGGGTCTAAACCAAGAAGTTCCGCTATTAGGGTTGTAGCTTGTTTCAACTAATTTTACTAATTGCCCTGAACTGCTAAGGCGTTTTTCGGCAGCAAACCAAAATCCTGCACCAAATATATATTGGTTTTCAGTGGCACGAGGCCAGACTCCTGAGCCTTTATTTTCCTTAACATTAAGGAAATTAATACCGTAGTTTGTTGCAGAAAATCCAACATTGCCCTTGGTATTGTTTTGCATATCAAAGACTCCAATTGGAATTCTTTGAATTTGGTTTTCATTTTTATCACCGGCAAAAGCATTAAATGCACTTGCAGCGATAATCAACATTACTATCAAACTATACTTTTTCATTTTATATTCTCCTCTACTTAGTATTTCACTGATATTTTTATTGGGAAATAAACATCATGATTACCATTAAAGTACAAAGTATCATGATAATCGCCGATCGAATATGTGCTTGCTACAAATTTCAAGACAATTGATTGATCTGTAATTGTAGATTCGCCTTTTTGGATAATGATGGGGAACCCATTCGGGGCAGTATATTCAAACAATCCTGATTTATTTGTATTATCCATCGAGTAGATAATCACATCATCAGTTTGTGAATGATTTGCAATATCCAAATAATGATGGCTTAAAGTTCCTACTTTCACCCAGCCCAAATCTTGAATATTATTATTCAATCTGCCAAGGCTATCGGTGGAATTGATATATTTTTGAAGTAATTCCTTCTGATAATTTTCTTCAGTATTTATAATATCACTGCAAGACACAAGGCCGAGCCCCAAAGCAGCAAATATTAAAACAAATAGTTTATTCGCTAATTTCATTTTAGCACCTTAAAATTTATAATTCACTCCATAGCTAATGCCATATTTAGAAGCATTAAATGTTGAATTTTGATGTTGATAGATAAATAGGCTATAATCGAAGCCAAAATTGAACCCGATATTTTTATACAAGTAATAATCAAATCCTAAGCCCGGGCGAATAACTAAGCCTCCGGAATTGCCTCCTAAGCTTAATTTTAGATAGGACTTGATTTTGTTTAAATCGTAAGGATATAGTTTGGCAAATCCACTGATTGTCGTAAAGTTTGGTTGTTGCATGTACTTGTATAATGATTTATCGGGTTCTGTTCCTGTATATTCGCAATAAAATGTTTCTTGTCTTATGTCAAGACCAAGCTTTAGCAAATCTGAAGCAATATATGAAATCGCAATATTTGAATTGTTGAATGGTGAAAAGCTCAATGGTTGCACTTTAGCAGACTTATCGAACCATGCGGCATTGCCTGCCAATGTCAATTCATACATTAATTGCTCTGAATCTGTAATTTGTGGAAGATTTATTGGTAATAATACTATATTATTGTTCTTATTAAATACTAATTCTCTTTTTGAAGATAGTATTGAATTATCGAATGTATTAGTAATTTGATTTTGTGCATTATTTTTTTCATCAGAACTTTGCTTAGCTGATACAGCAATTAGTGAAGCCAATTTGCTTGCTGGAAATGGCTTTGATGCGACTGATTTAGCAAATGTTCCGGAGTTTTTCTTTTCGATTATAATATATTCAGGTGTTTCGATTTTCGAAGCTCCTGCACTGACATAAGCAGTCTTAGGATTTACATTTTGTTTGATTTCATCAAGTAATACTTTGACCAAAATAGTAGCTATAATCAAAGTTAATAGAGACGATGCTAATCCAATAAACAATTTGGAATTTAGCAATCCGCCCATAGGTCTGTTTTTCACTATAGGAGCGCTAGGAGCATAAGTGTTTTGCAAGCCTAAGGATGCAAAAACGGAATTAGTAAGTTCTGCAGAGGGAGCAAAAGCAGCAGAGCTATTTTCGGCAGCATCAGTAATCGAAATAAAACATTTAAATTCATTTCTGAGTTCGCTGTCTTCAGCTAATCTGCTAAAGAGCATCTGCTCGGACTCGGCAGCAAGCGAGCCTTTTTTGAACGATATGAAATTTTCTAGCTGTTCCATTTTATTTATTCCGAATCCGATAGTTCTAAAATATAAGGTTTAAGCATTTTGATAAGTTCTTTGAGAGCTCGATGACATCTCATTTTAACAGCTGAAGAGCTTTCGTCGTTGATTTCGGCAATTTCGGAATAACTAAGGCCACCAAACCATTGCATAACAAATGCATCGCGGGATTTTTCATCCAAATTTGAAATGCCGATCGATATTAATCTCAGCAGATCGTCAGATTCTATTTTTGATTGAAGATTGAAAGGCGAAGCCAATTGCTCCCAATCGAAATTGTCCGAATCCAAATATTGTTTGCCTGCTTTTGCTCTAAACTTATCAATGCTGATATTTCTTGCAATTTTGTAAAGGAAAGCTTGAATATTATCTATTCGATTGCCCGCCCGGGCATAATTGAAGAATTTCATCCAAGCATCTTGGAAAATTTCTTCTGCTTCGCGAATATTATCCGATTTGAAACGGCAGAATGCATTCAGCTTGTCGGAATATCTCTTGTATATTTCCGAAAAGGCTGCATCGCAGATAGGACTTGAGCTCTGCAAGAGCTTGATCAATTCCTCATCTTTATGTTTTTTATAATCTGCCATTTTTTTTAATTCTTTCCTTTGTTTAATATTGCTGACGAGAGTTTTTTTCAAATCGTAACAAACTTTTTTCTTTTTTAAAATTATCATTATTTATTTTAATTTCAGCTAAGATTTTTATGTTTAATTGCAGGATTTACTCAAAAGTAGAATTGGGATTTTTTCTATTGTTATCTCTATAGAGACAGGTTTGATAGAGACAGGTCTGAGACCTGTCTCTACGAGTAGAATAATTTTTTTAGGCAGGGTTGAGACCTGTCT
>CAZBNQ010000339.1:0-3791 GCA_964493035.1 uncultured Hyphomicrobiales bacterium
AAGAAATTGATAACTTCGATGAAGTTAAAGATAAAGTATATGATTTGGCTAAAAAGATTTTGGACAAAGTTCCTCAAAAGTTGACTATTCTTCCTTTGAGAGATTTAGTAATCTATCCGAACATGATTTTTCCTGTTTTGATTGGTAGAGCCAGTTCTTTAGACGCTCTTTCTGAATCAGTCAATAGAGAAAGATATATTTTTGTTGTTGCCCAAAAAAATGCCGGAGAAGAAGATCCCGGTTTTGATGATATTTATTCTTATGGCACTGTAGCCAAAGTGGTTCAAGTTGTTAAATTACCAAACAACTTACTTAAAATACTTATTGAAGGCTTATATCAAGCTAAAATCAAGAAGAAAGTCAAAAATAGTGCTTTTCTCGAAGCTGAAACTATTCAAGTGGGCGAAGGATTTGATTCTGCCGACAAAGAAATTCAAGCTTCTGTAAGGCATGTATCAGACCTATTTCATGCTTATGTAAAAAAAGAAAAAAATCTTCCGGTAGATATTTTAATGGCTTTCGATACTATCGAAGATCCTTTGCAGAAACTATATTATGCCGCTGCTAATGTTAGAACTAAATTAGCTCAAAAGCAAGCTATTCTCGAAAAAACTAATATCAAAGATCAGCTTTTCGAACTTTCTGCAATTCTCACTCATGAATTAGATTTGCTTCAAATCGAAGATGAAATTGATAATAAAGTGCACGAAACTATTCAAAAAAATCAAAAGAGATTTTATATTCAAGAGCAAATCAAAGCTCTTCAAAAAGAACTTGGTGATGATGAAGAATCCTATGGCGATCTTCAGCCTCTTAAAGACGAGCTAGACAAAGTCGGACTTCCGGAACACGTAAAAGCTAAGGCTTACGAAGAATTAGAAAAATTAAGAAAAACTTCTTCTATGTCGCCCGAGTATTCTGTCAATCGTAATTATTTAGAGTTGCTTGCTGCTTTGCCTTGGCAAAATAAAACTCAAGATATTTTGGATATCGAGCACGTTAGAAAAATTTTGGATGAAGACCATTATGATTTAGAAAAGCCAAAAGACAGAATTTTGGAATTTATTGCCATATTAAATCTGGCAGGCAGTCTTAAACGTCAAATTTTATGCTTTGTTGGGCCTCCGGGTGTTGGAAAGACATCTTTAGCAAAATCAATAGCTCGTGCTTTAGATAGAAAATTTGTACGTTTTTCTTTGGGTGGAGTTCGCGACGAAGCCGAAATTCGCGGTCATAGACGTACTTATGTTGGTGCAATGCCTGGCAAGATTATTCAATCTATGAAAAAAGCAGCTACCGTCAATCCCGTTATTCTTTTAGATGAAATTGATAAAATGACAATGGATTTCAGAGGCGATCCTTCTGCTGCTTTGCTCGAAGTGTTAGATCCTGAGCAAAATGTTAACTTCAATGATCACTATCTCGAAGTCGATTACGACTTATCGAACGTATTATTTATTACTACTGCCAACGTCAAATACGACATACCTTTGCCTTTGCTTGATAGAATGGAAATTATCGAGCTTACAAGCTATCTCGAAAATGAAAAGTTGGAAATTGCTAAAAGACATATTGTA
The DNA here is from genome assembly GCA_964493035.1 of uncultured Hyphomicrobiales bacterium. Taxonomy (GTDB): domain Bacteria; phylum Bacteroidota; class Ignavibacteria; order Kapaibacteriales; family UBA2268; genus JAUQWR01. The sequence goes on from CAZBNQ010000339.1 coordinate 1,578, forward strand.
CCTAAGGTGATTAAAGAATTTGGAATGGAAAAGCTAAAAATTGATTTCCATGACGAAGCCATTCTTAAATTAATTCGTGAATATACTCGCGAAGCCGGTGTGCGTAATCTTGAAAGAGAAATTGGTTCGGTTCTTAGAAAATTAGCAAAAGAGTTAGTGCTTAATTACGACTCTAATACACCTAATGAAAGAACTACTGCTCTCAAAGATGACAGTAATTTCTACAAATCCTTTAAAAACAAAAAAATCAAAATTGATGCTTCAAAAATTGAATCGTATTTGAAAGCACCAAAATATAGAGACAAAAAAGAGGAATTGGCAGACAAAGTTGGTGTTGTTACCGGTTTGGCTTGGACAAGCGTTGGAGGCGATATTCTTCCGGTGGAAGTTACTATTATGCCCGGTGCAGAAAAACTAACCCTAACCGGCAAGCTTGGCGAAGTAATGAAAGAGTCCGCTGTTGCTGCACTTTCCTACATTCGTTCCAATCATAAATCTTTAGCTGTTCCCGAGGATTTCAATAAAAAACGCGAAATTCACATTCATGTGCCGGAAGGAGCTATTCCTAAAGATGGTCCTTCTGCAGGAATAACAATGACTATTGCTTTAATATCTGCTGCTACAGGCAAAAAAGTAAAGGGAGACGTTGCTATGACAGGCGAAATTACTCTTCGTGGAAATGTGTTGCCTATCGGTGGGCTCAAAGAAAAACTTCTTGCAGCTAAGCGAATGGGAATTAAAAAAGTTCTTGTGCCATTTGAAAACAAAAGAGATGTGATTGATATTGACGAAACAGTCAAATCAAAACTCGATATTGTATTTGTAAAAACAATTTCTGAAGCATTGCCTCACGTTTTTTGCGAAGAAAGTAAATCTCAAACTCCGATTGTTAAAAAGAAGACAAATTAAAATTAAAGAAGCCGGTTCATCAGCCGGCTTTAAATTTTAGGATAGGGATTTGTTGTGCTAATTTTTTATAAACTTATAATACTTATTATTTTTTTCATTATTAAATTTGATATAATAGCAACCTGAAGTTAATTCAGACACATCAACTTTTTGATTTGTCGCTACTGACCTTACTTGCTTTACTATCCTTCCCGTTACATCATAAATATCTAAATCAACAATTTCTTTAATATTTTTTAGAATAAAATACTCATTTACCGGATTAGGCACAAGCTCACTATATCCATCATCAGAGGATTCTGACACTTTATTAAGTGCTTTAAGCACAAACATACATTTTCTATCAACAGTTGCATTATTTACAAAGTAATTATCTGCAAATAAAATAGTATTAGAATAATAACCTTTTATATTTTTACTTAAAAATAATTTAATTTTTATTGGATCACCTACATTAAACTCAAGATTATCATTCAGTATTCTACAATCATTACTTTCACTATTTAATTTTAAATACAAAAATTCTTTTTTGCAAAAGTCTAATTTATCAGCTAATTCAATTTCAATTATTGTATCATTATTAAACTTAATTTCGCCCATATTAATATATTCATTGTAATTTATTGGAAGGCAGAAATAACAATAAAATGGACAAGCAATTTCTTTAAATCCATTGCCATAGCTAATAAACAAAGTATCGTAAATTTCATCATTTGCTTCTATATCTACATATAACTTCATAACGACATTCTCTTGAGGTTTTAATTCATTTGTGGAATAGGTGATCGATATCTCTCTTGAATAATTTGTGCTAAATCTAAAGTTGTCAATATTTATTATCTTGTTAGATATATTTTTCACATTAAATTTAAAAACTTTAGAATTTACTTGAGTAGCTTCTAAACTAAAACTTGAACTATTGACCTCTATCGGATTTGTCAATTGCAAATCATCAGATTCATATTTTATCCCTTCAGATTTTTTAAAATCGAATACTTCAAAGCTGCTTCCATTTTTTTCTACGGAATTATCATAATTCACATTATTTATTTCAAGTTTACTAAAATTATTTACAATATATAATAATCCATTGTTATCAATATTAAAGACTCTTTCAGATAAATTAGGATTTATTGCTATAGGTACACTAATTTGCAACGACCACAATTCTTCATATTTATTATTGTATTTACAAATATAAAAACAATTATTTTGTATGATATATAAATAAGTCCTTGCAAATTAAGATTAATTAAATTATATTGTGCCTAAATTGTGTCTTGTTTGAATAATCAATTTAGAACG